>PWTL01000073.1 GCA_003562845.1 Candidatus Acetothermia bacterium | reverse complement strand
GTTCCTCTCCAGGAGCCCCTCTGCGGACAGAGTACGGAGGATCTCCTCCCGACGGCGGGCGGCCTCGCCCAAGGTGTACGCCACATCGATGTCCTGTACCACTACGCGGAATGCTCCCCACTCGGGGTGCAGTTCCACCTGAACTTGAACACGCACGGTGATCTCGTCCTCCAGGAGGAACGGCTGGCCTTCCCGGGCCAGCTTGTCCTGTATGGCCTGCCTTTGACTGTGGAACAGCACGGCGTTCACCTGAGCCAAGGTGCGGCCTTCCTCATCGCGGTCCACCAGTTGGAAGTCGACGATGTTCTTGTGTGCGGACTTGCTGAAGCCGCTGATCTCGCCCACGAGCCATACTGGCGCCGGAAATGCCCTGGCGAGGGCAGCTCGCGCCTCGGCGTTCAGGCGCGATACGGTGTAGTGATCCTCGTGGAGGTCCTTGTGCCGTTCGTAGAGCTCCAAGGTATCGCGATCGAACTCGAACCCTGCGGGCAGAAGGAGGTCTACTACCTGCACCACTTGGGTTGAGGGGATGGTCCATGTTTTGTCGCGGGGGTGCCATTTGCGACCGGGAACCCCCCTGACCATCTCCACCAGCCGGGGTTCGTAGTTGAAGGACACCCGGAGGAGGCCGTCTTCGTGCGTCACTTGTCTGGCCACTTCTGTACACCCTACCCTGCCCCACCCAAGGCGGGCAAGGGCTGTCCGCCCCGTTACCGCGAGCTCGCCCGCACTGGGTTTGCCAGGCACCCAATACCGTCGATACTCACCTGCACAGTGTCTCCGGCCCTGAGGGGGCCCACGCCGCTTGGGGTGCCGGTGGCGATCACATCCCCGCGATCCAACGCCATGAACGAGGAGATCTCGGCAATCGTCTCTGGGATGCCCAGCAAGAGCAGGCGAGTGTCCCCCCGTTGACGGAGTTCTCCGTTAAGGCGAGTCTCCACGACGAGCGGGAACTCCAGTTCGTCGGGGGACACCACCCAGGGGCCCAAGGGACAGGAAGTGTCGAATCCCTTAGCCCGTACCCAGTTTTGCTCCCAGCCTTGCGCATCGCGGTCCGTGACGTCGTTGAGGCAGGTGTAACCCAAGATAACGTCCTCTGCGCGGCGCGGCGACACATTGCGGCAGCGGCGGCCGATCACTACCGCCAACTCTCCCTCGTAATCCACACGAGGGGACGGGGGGAGCACGATGGGGTCTCCTGGACCGACGACGGAAGACGGCGGCTTTAAGAACAGGAGGGGCCGCTCAGGGATGGTGTGTCCCAGCTCTCGGGCGTGCTCGGCGTAGTTACGCCCCAGGCACACGATGTTGCGGGGGCGCACAGGGGGCAGCAGGCGAACCTCTTCCACAGGCCAGGACCGGCCCTTGCTGTAAGCAGTGTCTTCGTCAAAGTTCCCTCTCCGTACTCTGCCCGCAGCTACGAACCTTCCTGAACGCATACGCCGCTCCTTTCCCCTGGCGGGCACAGATGACCCGATGACCCGGTGAGACAGGCCAGGCAGTGGCGGTATAATAGCGGTCGAGCCGAGGTGGCGGAATTGGCAGACGCGCGGGACTCAAAATCCCGTGGCCCTTGAGGCCGTGTGGGTTCGACCCCCACCCTCGGCACCACTAACCACGCACCACGAACGGCACACGACTTACTACAAACCACTTACTTGATAGGATAGACATATCGAAATTGCTACTGCCTAGCACAGGAGAATGCAGAGAAGAAGGGGGGCCCGAGGGGCCGGAAACCTGTCCGTCGGCCCTGCGTTAGCGTCACATTCCAGGCGCAGTTGATGGCGCCCATGACCGTTACTCCGTGGTAATTGTGAACTTGACGGTCACTTCGTAGTCGCCCGGCTCCAGCTGCAGAAGGTTGAACAGCCTATATGTTACTGGAATAGACTGGTTCCTGTGCCCGGAATCCTGGGTCAGCATCGCCTCGAAGTGCTCGGCACCTTCGCCGATGACCTCGTAGGACAACGACCACGACGTGTTGCTGCGCACTGTGAGCTTGACAGCGTTGTTCACCGCGACCTCGTCGACACCGGCATCCAAAGTTCCGAAGTCGAACGTCGCATTGTCGAGCGACAGCTCCACAAACGCCACGTGGCTCCAGTAGGCTGTGTTCTGCGCGGTGTCGGAAGCGGCGAACGTCGACAGCGAGATGACCGTCACAAACAAAGTAACTCCAATACCCGTAAGAATATTCCTCATTTCGTAGGCACCTCCAGTTGTATTGGTAAAACGTCGGATGCACTTAGCAACCCGGCCACCAATAGGTGCAAAGCGCGGTAGCCCGGCGGTCTCAGTGAGACCCGTAGCTTTGCGTCCCCGGATCGCTCCGGGTTTGCCTTTTTCGCGTTCGTTTCACCCGTAGGTCCGCGGCTTTGCGTCCCGTCCTTTCGGACGGTTTGCCCTTCAGTGCCCCGAACTGAGGAAACACTTTCCCTCGGGGTACATCCCCCTCTTCACCTGTCAAGGACCGACACCCTGGTTATGCCCCACCAGGGAGGGGCTTAGACATCCCCGCGTCATCATGGGGGCTCGCCCGATGTCGTTGTGAGCCGCGAGCTGTGATGCTATCCTGAGTTGCGCTGACGGAGGGAGATGATGCTGAATGGCCTGAGGGTACTGGCGCAGCTTGTCAGGGGGCGGCGAAAGCTTTATCAGTACTACACAAACGTCACCTGGAGGACGTGCGAGAGGTGCCTGGATTGGCATGGGCGCATCCGCGCCCGCCCGGAGAGGTTCCCCGATGTGGGAGATGGCTGTCCGCGACATCTGCTGTCATTCCCGGTGCGGCAACTGGGCGACTACAGAGCCAAAAGCAGGGAGATGGCGGAGGTGGTGCGGCGGGAGCGCCAGCGGCGCATCTGGGTTCGGGAGGCGGAGGAGATTTTGGAGTCTGATTCTGAACGGGCGCTTCAGCTGCTGCAGGAGGCAGGGTGCGTGGATGTGTACATTCCCGAGGTGGAACGCCTGGCTGCTCGGCACCGCGCCCTATTGCGCTCGGACCGGGAACTATGTGCCAGGCTGCGGGAGGTGCTGCTGGAGTCGTGGCACGAGAAGTTCGCCTTGCCCAGATACGAGCGGCTGCCGGAGCGAATGCGAGAGGAGCATGAGCAGGGAGGAGCGCGCTACTTGGAGGAGCTGCTGGGGCGGTAGCGAGCAACTCCGCTCGTGGGCGGCAGCGGTCTTTGTCGGGGGAGTGTTGCTCTATGCGGGCATCAGCTGGATACCCCCGCGGTCCCCCGCGGCCCCCCCTGTGGAGTCCGTGCTCGTGGCGGAGGTACTGGAAGTGAGGCTGCGAGTTGCTCCACGGGTGAATGTAAACCAGGCCACACCCCGCGAACTCGAGGAGCTGCCGGGGATCGGCCCGGTACTGGCACGACGCATAGTGGAATACCGCACCGAGCAGGGGCCCTTCTGCTCGCCCGGGGAGTTGACCGCTGTCCGCGGTATCGGCCCGTCAACGGTGGAGGAGCTGCACGAGCGGATCACAGTTGAGTAAGTGCTGTGGCCTGAGCGGTCAACCTGTCCCGCGAGCAACGCCGAGCGGCACTCGCTACCGAGAGGACAGCATGACCCGCAGTGCTCCCGCAGCGTTCTCCACCTGGTCCACTATGCCCCCCAGCATCAACACCAGCTGTATCAGATGGTAACGGTTGAAATCGGTCAACGTATCAGTGCCGTATATCGTGGCCACAAGCTCCCGTTCTTTGAGGTCGGACTCGTGTTCCAGCTGGTTTATGCGATCAGCGTTTTCCATCACTCGCTTGCGCAGTTCCCCGCCGATCCCCTGCTGGAACAGCTCGTCGAGCTCTTCGACGGCCAAGTGGTGGGCGTGCACGGCGCGGACCACAGCCTCCCCGAGCGCCCTGAAGCCGTCCTCCAGTTCCACATCCAACTCCGGCCTGCGTAAGTCCATGAGCAAAGCAGCGTCCTGACAGAGATCGGCTATTTCATCCTGATACCAGACGAACTGGAACACCGCCGCGCGAGGCACCGGCAGGCGCCCTCCTTCTATTAGTCGGACCCGGACATCCCGCTTGGCGAGGTCGGCTGCATGCTCCCGTTCGCTTACCAACTCCGCGTCTACCGGCTCGCCCCGCAGCCACCCTCGCAGCTGCTTGCCCAGCTCCTCCGCCGCGGCCTCTACCGCGGCCGCGTGCTCTCGCAGGGGAGCCAACGATGCCTTTCGCCACAGGCGAAACCAATATCCTATGTCCACCGCCACCTCCTCCTAGTCCGACTCAGTTCACTGAGTCAAGCCTTTCGCGAAGCCAGGGCAATGAGGATCATGTCGGCTACGTCTTCTCCCCGATCGGAGATCTCTACCAAGTGCTCCACGAACTGCCGGACCAAGATCTTCTGGGAGAGGGCGAGATCAGTGGAGAACAACCTGCTGATGGCCCGGCGTTCGAGTTCGTCCACTTGCCCTTCCTTGTGGTCGACGGCCTCCACGTGTTTGTTGGTGTCCTCGTGCCCCTCGAGGAGCGCCTCGATGGCCGCGCGTACGGCCGCGGTCTGCTGAACTGTGATTTCCACGATCTCCTCAATAATGGGGTAGAGAAGCTCAGGGATGCGAATCTGCTGGAGCACCAGAAAACTGACGGACTCCTCCGCTGCATTGCCCAGCCGATCGGCATGCGCTACTACGCGCAGCAATGTCTGCCGCGAGCCGGCCAATAGGGCCCCTCGCGCTAGTTCGATCTCCGTTTTCCGTTGGAGGTCGTCCGCCCTCCCCTCCTGGCGGTGGGTAGCGACCGACATCTCCTCCAGTTCCTCCCATGTCTTGCCTTCCAAGTATCCTCGGACGGCAGCGGCCATACTGTTGACGGTGTCTTCCACCGCCTGAGCGTGCTGGTTAACCAGTTCTTTGACCTGCGATGCCTTCCCCCAGCGGAGGCGCATTGTCCCCTCCTTTTGCCCGTGTCCCTAGGCCAGGATATACTGCATCGGCATTCTCTAAGCAACCGTTGGGGTGATTCTTGATGGGGCAAGCACGCAGCGTATGTCTGGTCGGCCATTCGGGATCTGGCAAAACTACTCTGGCCAAGGCGCTTCTCGGTAAGGGCGAAGCTGTCTCCGAAGTGACGTTCGATGAGTCCCCTGAGGAGCAGCGGCGAGGGTATTCTATAGACTTGGCTATCGGTTCATGCAAGTGGAAGGGTACCCCGCTGAACATCCTCGTCACGCCTGGGCTAGGCGAGTTTGCCGAGGAGATCTACAAAGGTGTGGTAGCCGCAGATCTGGCTGTGTTGGTGGTCAACGCCGAGAAGCCGGTGGAAGTGGTGACGGAACAGGCCTGGGCCATTGTGGAGAAACTGAACCGCCCGACGATGATCTTTGTGAACATGATGGACAGGCCTGACGTGGATCCCGACACTGTGCTTGACCAGCTGCGCGAGCGTCTGGGGAGTTCACTGCTGCCGATGCAGCTCGCGGTGGGCAGTGGTCCTGACTTCAAGGGCGTCGTAAGCTTAACTGGCTCCGCCGGCAATCCACCATCCGATCTCCAGGATAAGCTTGATGAGTCCAGAGCTGCCCTCCTGGAAGAGGTAGCTACTTTTGATGATGCCTTGGTGGAAAAGGTGTTGGCCGATGAACAAGTCAGCGAGGAAGAGCTGATAAGCGCTCTGCGGGCAGGCATTGCCTCCAGGGGCATAGTCCCGGTGTTGTGGGGCTCCGCCGAGACGGGAGTCGGAATATCGGAGTTGCTCGAGCAAATGCTGCACTTGTCTCCTGAACGGGAGGCGGCGCAGGAACCTCGCATGCTGATCTTCTCCATGGCCATGGACCCGTACCTGGGGAAACTGGCGTTTGCTAAGGTACTGGGAGAGGGAGTGGACGAGGGCACTACCCTGGTCAACTTGCGAACGGCGGAGAAGACGCAGCTGCGGGACATCCTGGGGTACAGTGGAACAAAGCTCGAACGTGTCAGCACCGCGGGGCCGGGCGATATCGTAGCCCTCAGCAAGCTGGACGGGGTACAACTGGGGGACACGCTGTCCGCATCTGCAGGCACGGAGCCGGAGGCAGAAATTCCCTTCCCTAAACCGGTATTTTCGCGATCCGTGGCCCCTAAGGCGCAGGCAGACGAGGAGAAGATGAGCACGGTCCTCCGCGACCTTGTGACCACCAAGGTTACCCTGGGCTATCGCCGGGATCCGATCACCAAAGAAGCTATTCTGTCTGGCATGGGAGATCTGCAACTTGATGTACTCGCCGAGAGGATCCGCAATCGCTATGGAGTGGACGTGGCGTACGGGGTTCCGAAGATCCCGTACCGTGAGACGATACGCAAAGAGGCTTCGGCGCAGTACCGTCACAAGAAGCAGACCGGCGGCCGGGGGCAGTTCGGCGAAGTCCACCTGAGGATTGAACCGCTGCCGCACGAAGAAGGGTTCGAATTCGTCGACGAGACGAAGGGTGGGGTCATCCCCCAGCAGTACATCCCCGGTGTGGAGAAAGGTGTACGGGAAGCTTTGGAGGCGGGGATCCTGGCCGGCTACCCGGTGGTGGACGTGCGTGCGGCGGTGTTCTACGGACAGTTCCACCCGGTGGACTCCTCGGAGATGGCGTTCAAGATCGCAGCACGGAGCGCGTTCAAGCTGGCGGCGCAGGGTGCCAACCCTACGCTGTTGGAGCCGGTCATGTTGGTCAGTGTGGCCACGCCGGAGGCGTATACGGGTGATATTATCTCCGATTTGAACTCCCGGCGGGGTCGCATTCTGGGAATGGAAAGCGAATCAGGACGTACCGAGGTCAAGGCGGAGGTTCCGTTGGCCGAGGTGCTGTCCTACGCGCTGGAGCTCAAGTCGATGACTCAGGGCCGTGCGACCTATCAGATGGAGTTCCTGCGGTATGACTACGTACCGAGCCAAATCCAGGAAAAGGTGGTGGCTGAGGCCAGCGCGGCCAACGATGCGGATTAGAGAGTGGATGCAAGAACATCCGCCTACCGTGGGTACGGACTCCCCGGTGGCGGAGGCGCAACGGCTGGCCGAGGAGGCGGGGCTGGCTCTGGTGTTGGTGGTCGGAGCGCAGGGGGAGCTGGCCGGTTTTCTGACGCGGAAGGCGCTGGCAGCGGCGCCGCTGCCGGACTTGCCCTCCGGCAAACTGGCCGCTGCCCCGACGACGCTCCTCTCTCCGGATGACCCTCTAGAACGGGCCGTTGTTCTCTTGCAGGAGCGGTGCGTGCTGCTCCCTGTGGTGGAGGAGGGCAAGTTGGTGGGGGTCCTAACACGTCAAGGCTTGCTGCGCGCCCTGGCCCGGATGTGTGGGTTCGGCGAGTCGGGGACCCGGATCAGGTTGGCCGTGCAAGGGGCCGGTGATGTGTACAAGGCACTGGGCGTGCTGGCACGACGCAAGGTGGAACTGGTGGCCGCTGTGCAAGGAGAACCGGGGGAGATGATCCTACACGTTCGCGACGTACAGGAGCGCGATCGACTGGGGCGCGAGCTGGAGGAGGCTCTGGGATGATGCCCGGGAGGCAAGCGGAGATTGCTCTGCGGACTACAGGGAAAGAACAAGTGTTGGATGTGACTTCCGAGGTGAACCGCTGGCTCCCCGAGCTTGGGGTGGAGCAGGGAACTGTTCTTGTTTATTGCCCGCACACTACAGCATCGGTGACCGTAAACGAGTCGGCAGATCCTGACGTGGGAGCGGACATAACCGAAGGACTTGCGGCCATGGTTCCCCGTGTGGCGTTCCGCCATGCCGAGGGAAACTCGCCTGCGCACCTGCGGGCGGCCCTGATGGGCCCGTCCGTGCTTCTTCCCGTTCAACAAGGGAGGTTGAAGCTGGGTACGTGGCAGGGTGTGTACTTCTGTGAGTTCGACGGCCCCCGTCAGCGCAGCCTGTGGCTGTTTGCCGTGGAGAGTGTCCGAGCGTTGGGCCAATAGCTGCTACCGGTGTGGAGATGCACCCTTGACAGTAGCTGATCAGCTCTATAGAATTCTCGACCGGCTGGCCAGTGTAGCTCAAGCGGTAGAGCATCCGCCTTGTAAGCGGAGGGTTGCCCGTTCGACTCGGGCC
>PWTL01000101.1 GCA_003562845.1 Candidatus Acetothermia bacterium | reverse complement strand
AGGTGGGCGGATCCATCCTGTCCGAGGACTGGACTGAGGTCACCATCAACAACGAGCGGGGACTGGAGACGGCCGAATTCATGTCCGAGCTCTCTGAGTACGCGCTGGTGCAGGGCGGGTACCTCTCCGACCCGTTTGGTGAGGGCGCGATCGCCATGTTCGTCGACACTTCCGCCGGCTACCCGTACAACCTGAGCGCCGCTCGGGGAGGGGGCTACGAGATGGGTGTGACTACGGTGCCCTATCGTGGAAAGCCAGCGGCCATGGTCCAAGGGACAAACCTGGCTGTGTTCGAGATGAACCAGTCTCCGGAACAGGTGGAGGCCGCCGCGCGACTGATCGAGTACCTCCTCCGGCCGGAGAACACTATTTACTGGGCTGTGGAGACAGGCTATCTCCCGGTGACGACCAGGGCGTTGGAGTCTTCGCTATGGGGTAAGTACTGCAAGGATAACCCCGAGTGGGGGGTCATGACCGAGCAGTTCCTCACCGGAGGATTCGGGCAGGTCCTGCACCCGGAGTACTGGGACATGCGGGAGATGATGATCGAGTACTACGAGCTCATGCTGATGGGCGAGTTGAGCCCGGAGGAGGCTCTGAACGCATTGGCCGACGAGATCGAGTGGCTGATCCACTAAGGAGACACGTTGGGGGAGGGGGCTGACGCCCCCTCCCCCGTCCTAACATCATGGCAGCGCGGAGAGGCTTGCGGAATCCAAAGCTGTGGCGGGACACGGGGGAGGCCTATCTTTACCTCCTTCCCGCCTTCTTCGTCATGAGCTTGTTTACCTTCTACCCATTTATCAACGCCATTATCCTGAGCTTTCAGGAGGTAAGCCTTGTCGCACGGGTAGACGGGGAACTGGTTCCCTTTTATCGTCAATACGTCGGCTTGAGCAATTTCCAGGTCCTGTTCAACGATCGGCACTTCATCCAGGCTCTCACTCAGACCTCGCTCTACGTCGGGATATCGGTGCCGCTCACTTTGGGGTTGGCAGTACTGCTGGCCACAGCCCTCAACCAGGCACTGCGCCTGCGGCCGTTCTTCCGGCTGGCCTATTTCATCCCCTATATCACCCCAGTGGTGGCGTTGGCCATGGTGTGGACGTGGATCTACCATGACCGGGTGGGCCTGCTCAACTACTTACTGCAGCTGTTTGGTCTTAGCCGCATCAGATGGCTCAATGACCCAGCGTTTGCCCTCCCCTCGATCATCTTGTTCAGCATATTGCGGTACGTGGGGTACCAGTCGTTGATCCTGCTGGCCGGGATGCAGAACATCGATCGTACGTATTACGAAGCGGCGCGGGTGGACGGGGCCACCCCCTTACGGACGTGGCGGCACATCACGTTGCCGCTTCTCACCCCGCAGCTGTTCTTCGTGTTCCTGATCTCGCTGATGGGCGCTTACAGGATCTTCGACGAGGTGTTCATCCTGTTCGCTGGGACAGCGGGCCCCCTGGGGAGCGCCCGCACTATCGTCATCTACTTGTACCAGCAGGCGTTTGTGAACTTCCGCTTTGGCCGCGCAGCCGCTGCATCGGTGGTCCTGTTCGGGATCATATTTGTGCTGGCTCTGTTCCAGATAACCGTAACCCAGCGCCGGGTCCACTACGATCAGTGACTGGGCGCTGTCCCTACGGTGCCCGGAAGGAGGTGTGCATGCCCAGGCGATTGTTCGTGTCCCTGTTTGTTCTCGTGTGGGTGTTGACGGGGGCAGCGGTGAGTGTGGATGAAACGCTGGAGACACGTGTTCTCCGGGTTATCGACGGGGACACAGTGAATGTGCGCATTGAGAACCCCCCGCCGGGAGTGTGGGGCCGCGAACGTGTGCGCCTTCTGGGCTTCGACGCGCCGGAGCTCGGGGAACCGTTGGCCGATGAGGCCACCCGCCTTGTGCGTGAACTGGTGCGGATGGGTGAGACGCGACTGGAGCTGGACGAACAGCTGCGGGACATACACGAGCGGCTGCTGGCTCACCTGTGGGTGGAGGTGGATGGCGAGTGGCTCCTGGTTGGTGAAGAAGTGCTGCGAGCGGGGCTGGCGTGGACGCTGTTCATCCCCCCTAATGCCCGCTACTGGGACCGCATGCGTCGGGCGGAGTTGGAGGCGCATGTCCGCGGTGCCGGGCTGTGGGGGTTGCACACGGAAACTCTGTTGGTGCGCTGCCTGGAATCTGACCCGGTGTCCTACGTAACCGAGGTGGTCAGCGTTCGTTTTGAGGTAGGCGAAGTGGAGGAGCTCCCGACAGGGGCGATTCTACACGCGGCCGGGTCACGGTTCGGCTTTCACGCAGTGGTGGAGCGGGAAGTGTGGGACGAGCTGGCCCCGCAGCTGGGCGATCCAGTGGGGAAGAGGGTCGAAGTGCGGGGGGAGCTCGACTGGCGGAGACTGGACGGGGGGCCGTTCATCTGGGTGGAGGTCGCCGAACAGGTGGAGATTGTTGATGAATGGCCCCGCGGAGCGTTTGTACACGGGCCTTACACTGGGGCCCCCGAAGAGGAGGCGGTCACAGTCTCTTGGACCGCAAGCCCCCCGCTCCCTGGTCGGGTGGAGTACGGTCCGTGGAAAGACTACGAGGACACGGGGATGTTCGCCTCTTCAGCGGGGCATTCCCCGCAACAGGAGGGAGGCAGGGCTACGCAGCACGTGCGGCTTGGCGAGCTCGAGCCCGCTACACGCTACGCTTACCGGGTGATCCTTGAGGAGGACGGAGCGGAGCAGGCCAGTCCTGTAGGGAAGTTTCGTACTGCTCCTCCCTCTGGGGAGACGGTGTCCTTCGCGGTCATCGCCGATACGCAGTGGCAGTGGGAGGGAGTGAACCGAATCCAGCTGGTGGGAGATGCGTTGGCCGCTGACGCTGACGAGCTCGACTTCATCCTTCACGGCGGGGACCTAGTGGAGAGCCCTACGCCTCGCTACTGGGATCACTTTTTCTTCTCACTATCTGAGGCCTTGCTCGAGGCGCCGCTTGTGCCGGTGTTGGGAAACCATGAGCGCAACTCCCGCTCTTACTATGAGCTGTTCTCGCTGCCGCCGGGCGGGGGGCGGATGGACAAGCGGTGGTGGGCGCTCGAGTACGGCGACGTGGTGGTGATTGGACTGGACACCAACGTGAGCCGACCGGGAGACTACACGGCCCAGGTTGAGTTTGCGCGCGAGAAGCTGTCGGGGGATCACCGGCACCGGTTTGTGATCTTCCACCACCCGGTGTTCTCCTCGGACGCGATCTACGGCCCTGGCATGGAGGGGCTGCAGAACCTGTTCCATCCAGCGTTCACTGACCTGGGGGTGGACATTGTGTTCGCCGGGCACGCGCACAACTACGAGCGCATCGAGCGAGACGAGGTAACGTATCTGATGGTGGGCGGCGGTGGGGCCACGGTGCGCCCGTTGGGAGGAGAGCGGGTCCCCGGTTCCATTGTAGGGCACGATGCCCACCTGTTCTACGTCAAGGTCCATGCGGGACCGGAGGGAGTCGACGTGGACGTAGTCGCAGTTGCCGAGCAGATTGAGGACACGGTGTTGTCCGCGTGGGGGTTGCTGGATTCGTTTACCAGATAGAGGGGGCGACGGTTGCTGGTCGGGACGACCGGATTTGAACCGGTGACCTCTGCCTCCCCATGGCAGCGCGCTACCAAGCTGCGCTACGTCCCGTAGGCAAACATATGGTATCGTGGCGGCGGGGACGTTGCCAGAGGGCACACAGCCCGGACAGCGGCAACAGCAAGAGAGGAGCATGGTCATGGATCTGGAGAAGCTCGAGGCGGGGGTAAGGCTGGTGTTGGAGGGGCTGGGCAGGGAGCACCTCCCCCCGGAGGTATGGGAGCGCACGCCTGGCCGCGTGGCCAGGATGTACGCAGAATTGTGCTCGGGAATCGGCAAGTCCCCGGAGGACCAGCTGGGGAGCGCATTCGAAGAGTCCTACGATGAGATGATTGCCCTGAAGGACATCCCGTTCCACTCCCTGTGTGAGCACCATCTGCTGCCGTTTGTGGGCCGGGCGGGAGTGGTCTATGTGCCCAAGGCGGACCGGGTGGCCGGGGCGAGCAAGCTGGCGCGGGTGGTGGCCGTGGCCGCGGCGCGACCGCAGCTTCAGGAACGACTCACCTCTCAGGTGGCCGACGCGTTGATGGAGCGGCTGCGTCCCCATGGCGTGCTCGTCTACGTGGAGGCGGAGCACATGTGCATGTCTCTCCGAGGGGTCCGCACCTCGGGGAGTCGTCTGGTCACCTCGGCGATCCGGGGCCACCTGCGCACGAACGCTGCAGCGCGAGAAGAGGCGCTGGCCCTCATCCGTCGATCCTGAGCCGCTCGATCAGCGGTTCCTCGGGAGAGAGCGGGGTCACCCGCAGCTCCCTCTCTTCTCCGTCCCGTTGGGCGAGGAGCGTGACCTCTGTTCCGACGGGCACGTCCGCGTAGCGGGCGGCGAGACGCGCGGTGAGCTGCAGCTCCTTCGCTGAAGGCTCTCCGTCTACGAGCGCCGTCGGCCCGGGAGTGTCGGGGAAGGTCATGGTCCAGCGCCCCGAGGAGAGTGTGGACAGCACTGCGTTATCCTGCTCGTCCCGACCGATAACTGCGACCACGTTGTCCGAGAGTCGGAAGTGCCGCCCGTACCGCAGCAGGGCGAACGCCTCTCGATCCAAGGAGTCCGGCCCCCGATGGCGAAAGGCGTCCTGTAGCCGTTGGGCATAGCTCTTCTCCAGGAGGATGCAGCAGCCGCCGCTGGGCTGGGTGAACTCCTCGATCCCCCAGCGGGCGGCGAGCTCCAGTTGGCGCTTGCGCGATCGCCCCTGAATGTCCAGCCAGTCATTCCTCGTTATCCAGCCTTGTCTTTCCGGGTACGTGGGGCCCAGCAGGCGGCCGGACAGGGGGCGCACCAAACGCTCGCCCAGCTCCGACTCGCGAGCCACAAGATCGAGCGCCCGGCGGTGCTGGGACATGGGGCGCTGGCCCAGGACCTCGCCGGTGACCACGAATTCCGCTCCTTCGGCATCCATGAGCGCGGCGGCCTTGCGCAGGAGGAACACGCGGCAATCGAGGCAGGGGTTCATCGCTGAGCCGTAACCGTGCTTGGGGCGACGGACGATGTCTAGATACTCCTCAGAGGCGTCCTCCAGGCGCACCGGAATGCCCAGTCTCTGCCCGGCAGCGAGCACAGTGTCGCAGCGGCCCTGACCGGTGCAGAACCCCGTGGACACGTTCAGCCCCGTGACGCCGAATCCCAGTCGCGCCGTGAGCGCTGCCGCCAGAGCGGAGTCCAGTCCTCCGGAGAGCAGGGCGATCGCCTCATGTTCTGCCATACATCGAGTATCATCATCTGTGGGGCGCTGTCCACCGGATCTTGACAACTGGTGCACCGACCATTCATGGTTGTGCGAGTACGCTTCGCTAGAGGAAAACTCAGCGAGAGAGGTGAGAGAAAAGTGAAACGGATCTTGGAAGTGAGTTTGGCTGTTGTTCTGTTGGCGACTGTATTCGGTGCGGTCGGACAGAACGTGCAGGATGAGATTGCGGTCTCCGGGCAGAGGGCGGTCAAGGAGGCTATCGGCAGCGTGGCCCCGGCGGTGGTGCGCATCGATGCTGCGCGGCGCGTCGCTACGTGGTGGGATGAGCTGTTTGAGGACCCTTTCCTGCGGCGGTTCTTGGGCGAGCCCGAGGACCGTGATCGGCTGGCGACCTCGGTCGGCTCGGGGTTCGTCGTGGAGCATGAGGGGCGGAGATATGTCGTCACCAACGCCCACATTGTGCAGGGGGCGGAGTCGCTGCGGGTGACGGCGCAGGACGGCAGTACCCTCCCTGCCGAGCTCCTGGGCAAGGATGCATGGCTGGACCTGGCGGTCTTGGCGCTGGAGGAGGACCGGGAGTTCCCCACTGCCCCGCTGGGGGAGTCCATCGAGCTGGAGGTGGGCGACTGGGTGATCGCTATCGGGAACCCACTGGGGCTTGACTATACGGTCACTATGGGCATTGTATCGGCGCTCAACCGCTCTGTGCCTCGCCCTGACGGGACGGGCTACTTCCGCCGCATGATCCAGACCGACGCTGCGATCAACCCGGGGAACTCCGGCGGGCCACTGGTGAACGCCTACGGCGAGGTCGTGGGGATGAACACCCTGATCGCTCGCAGAACGGGTACAGGAATAGCGGTCGAGGGGATCAACTTTGCTGTGCCCATGAGCGAGGTGCGCAGGGTCCTTCCCGGACTGATCGAGGAAGGGGAGGTTACCCGTGCCTGGCTTGGCGTCGTCATCCAGGAACTCCCGTCGGATGCGGAGCGGCGATTCGGCGTTCCGGCGCGGCAAGGGGTGCTTGTTGCGGACACGGTACGCGATGCCCCCGCAAGCGAGGCAGGGATTGAGCCCGGCGACGTGATTGTGGATATCGACGGGCTCCCCGTGCGAAACATCGACGAATTGCAGAGCGAGATCATGTACCGGCGTGTCGGAGAGACGGTGGAGGTGGGAATCGTTCGCGACATGGAGCCTTTGACCATCGCGGTGACGCTGGGGCGGCGACCGGAGGAGACGGCCGTTGCAGAGCCCGATCGGGACGAGGAAGTTGAGCCTGAGGAGGGTGTGAGCGCCTTCGGTCTTGCGGTGCGCGCCATCACCCCGGCGCTCATGGATCTGTTCAACCTGGACCGGTCAGTGGGGGTTGTTGTAGTGGCTGTGGAGCCGGGCTCGCGGGCATACTGGAGCGGGGTCAGCGAGGGGGACGTCGTCCTCGAGGTGAACCGCCAACCGGTAACCTCCGTGGACGATTGGAACGCGGTGGTGGAGGAGTTAGAGGACGAAGCCGACGTTGCTCTCACAGTGCTCCGCGGCGGGCACCGGCACTTTATCTTCATACCGTAGAGCGGTTACAATAGAGCACGTAGTCGGAGAGTAGCGCAGCTTGGTCAGCGCGCAGCGTTCGGGACGCTGAGGCCGGCGGTTCGAATCCGCCCTCTCCGACCAGTTGCAGCAGGAAAGGCGACCCGAGTTGAAGGTATACATAAGCGCAGACATCGAAGGGGTCACTGGCGTCTCCCATTGGGACGAGACGCTTCTTGACAAAGAGGACTTCCGTGCCTTCCGCGACCAAATGGCCGCCGAGGTGTCGGCGGCTTGCCGCGGGGCGTTCTCCGCCGGGGCGAGGGAGGTGTGGGTAAAAGATGCCCACGGGTCGGGCCGCAACCTGCGACCCGGCGATCTACCTCGCGGCACGCGCCTTGTCCGTGCTTGGAGCGGGAGCCCGCTGAGCATGATGCAGGAGATCCAGCAAGGCTTCGACGCCGCGCTCATGGTCGGCTATCATTCCGGGGCCTCCTCGCCGGGGAATCCGCTCTCGCACACCTACTCCGGGGCAATGGCCGAGGTCCGACTGAATGGCCGTCCTGTGTCGGAGTTTGTGATCAACGCGCTTGCCGCCGCCCAGCATGGCGTCCCCACGGTGTTTCTCTCCGGCGACGCGGCTCTGTGCGCGAGCGCCGGGGAGCTGATCCCGGCGATCTCCACGGTGGCGGTCATGGAAGGAGTTGGCTCGTCTACGGTGAGCATTCATCCACAAGAGGCGGTGGAAGAAATCGAGGCCGCGGTGACCGGGGCGCTTGGAAGGAGTGTGCGTGATTGCCTGCCTGCGCTTCCGAACGAATTCAGGCTCGAGTGTCGTTGTAAGTGCCATACCAAGGCCTTCCAGCTCGGGCACTACCCAGGAGCCCAGCAGACCGACCCGCTGCTGGTGGTCCTAGAGTCCACCGACTACACAGACATCCTACGCTTCTTGTTTTTCGCCCTGTAGCCGTAGCCCGCCGTGCAGGGGGCAGGCTCGTTGACCCTGTGCTGCAGGCTCCGTAGAATCTTCACGGTGGTGGAGCTTCCGCTGCTTTCGAGAACGCGGGTATAGCTCAATGGTAGAGCACCGGCCTTCCAAGCCGGTAACGCGGGTTCGATTCCCGCTACCCGCTCCAGGGCACATGTGTCGATACGCGCCCGTAGCTCAGTTGGACCAGAGCAGCGGCCTTCTAAGCCGCAGGTCGGGGGTTCGAGCCCTCCCGGGCGCACCAGGGGAGCGTAGCTCAGAGGTAGAGCACCGCGCTGTGGCCGCGGT
>PWTL01000058.1 GCA_003562845.1 Candidatus Acetothermia bacterium | reverse complement strand
GGACTGCAAATCCCTTATTCCCCGGTTCGAATCCGGGCGCCGCCTCCAGGGTGGTTAGCTCAATTGGTAGAGCGCATGCTTGACGTGCATGAGGTCGCAGGTTCGATTCCTGCACCACCCATTTACCTTTGTCCTTCCCCTGCGCCCGGCCTTGCTTTACCCTCCCTCCCGTGACGGACGCTCAGCGGTGGCTCTTGCTTGGCGCCCTTGTGGTGCTTGGTTCCCTGACCGCGATCGGGGCGCTGTACCTCTGGCCAATCCCCGCGCCTACTTCATCTCTCCTCTCCCCCTACGAAGAGCTTTGGTCGGCCATGGACAAGGGGTCTGCCGGGCTCCCGCTACTTGACTCCCTGCTTGCCGGCGACGACGGGATCGCCTGGCATGCTGCCATGGCCGCAGGGCGGGAGTACATCTCCGCCGGAGATCCTCGGGAGGCCGCACGATGTTTCAGGCGCGCCGTAGAGCTATGGCCCACGGCCGAAGCCCGCGGAGAGTTGGCGCGAGCCCTGGAAAAATCAGGCCTGAACGAAGATGCTTTGGAGCAGTGGACTCTTCTTCTGCCCTCTGACGAAGCAGCCCGGGCCGTACATCGCCTGGAAGACGACCCTCTGCGCGCCGCCGAACTCCTCGGGAGAAGCGGCGCTCACAAGGTTGCTCTGGAGGCGCTCATCGGCCTACACACTGACCGGGCCAAACTGGAGCGTGCGCGAGCTCTGTCCAGTTTGGGAGAGCTTCCCTCGGCGGCGCAACTCTATCAGGAGTACATTTCGGCGGTACCGGGTGACGCCCAAGCGCGCCTGGAGTACGGACGCCTGTTCGAACGCCTGGGCCAGAACGAACAAGCGCTGACAATGTTCAAAGCAGCAGGTCCGGCAGGGGGACTGCACGCGGGGCGCCTCCTCGAGGAGGCGGGGAGGCACGAGGAGGCCCTTTCCTCCTACTGCCTCTCGCATGACCCCGAGGCCACCTGGCGGGAGGCCCTACTCCTGGAGAGTATGGGGAGAACGAGTGATGCTTTGCCCCTCTACGTCAAGCTCGCAGAGAGCGCTCATCGTGTGTGGGACGATGCCGCCCTGCGGGCGTATGTCTTGCTCTCCAGGCAAGGAGCTCACCGGGAAGCCGCCCCCTTGTTGGAACAACTCCCCCCGGCCGGCCGGTGGCTGGCGGGGAGATTTCACGGCACGCCGGTGAGCGAGCTTCGGGCTGACCCGTCCCCAGTGACCTCTCAAGCCACGCGGAGGGCCGCTGCCCTCCTCTCCCTCCTCCCCGAGGATGTAGCGTGGCGCTGGGCGCGAGCAGAACTGGAGATTGCCCTGCGGAGGGGATCGGTAGCCGAACGGCTGGCCATCGGTGAGTGGTACCTCGCCCAAGGCGACTACGCCGCAGCCTGCCGCGTGGGAACTGCAGTTCTCGCCGTGCGCCCGTGCCCGCAAGCCTACCGGCTGGCCTACCCACGCGCCCACTGGGATGAAGTGCAGACACAGGCCCGTACATATAGGGTGGATCCGTACCTTGTGCTCTCGGTGATGAGAGAAGAGAGCCATTTCCGACTGTATGCAGTTTCCCCATCGGACGCCCGGGGGCTGATGCAGCTGCTCCCTTCCACAGCCCGCTGGATCGCCGAAGAACGGCTGGGGATCTCCTACCATGTGGACAAACTATTCGAACCGAGCACCAACATACGCCTGGGAGCCTGGTACCTAGGCTACCTCCTCGAGCAGTTCCCCGGAGGTATTCCCTGGGCGGTTGCAGCCTATAACGGCGGACAGGGAAACATAAGGAGATGGACAGGGGGAGATGTCCCTGTGGAGGACCTCCCCGCCGCCATGCGCTCCGTAGAGACGCGGGAGTATATGAGCAAAGTGCTTGGCAGCTGGCTCATCTACCGCTGGCTGTACGGATCCTGACGAGTAGGCAGTTCGGCGTGGGCGCGTGTTTCTTCCCTTTCCCGCCGAACCTCCACCAATGCCGGCACTGCCCGTACTCGGGAACCCGGGGGGACGTCTGCCCGCACAACCGCTCCCGCCCCAATGCGCGCTCCTTTGCCCACGACGATCGCGCCCAGCAACACCGCATTCGCCCCGATCAGAACCCTTGACTCCACTGTAGGGTGCCGCTTCCCCTGGTAGCGGCTTACAGCACCGATCACCACCCCCGAGTACATATGTACGTCGTCGCCGATATCCGCAGTCTCCCCGATCACTGTCCCCGATCCGTGATCGATCGTCACCCGTCGTCCAATGCTTGCCCCGGGGTGGATGTCCACCCCGGTCAGCGCCCGCGTGAGGTGGGCCAGTAACCGCGCCAGCAAGCGCAGCTTCCATCTCCACAGTGGGTGCCATAGGCGATGCGCCCACAGCGCGTGCATGCCCGGGTAGCAAAACAGCACCTCGAGGATGCCCCGGGCGGCAGGGTCTCGGCGTCGGATAGCGCCAACATCTTCTCGCAGGCGTTTAACCATCCGTCTCCCCGAACAGCCCCGTTGATAGGTACCTCTCTCCCGTATCCGGAAGAACCACTACGCCAACCTTCCCCGCGTGTTCCCCTCTGGCCATGACTTCCAGCGCAGCGTACACCGCAGCTCCGGAAGAAATGCCCGCCAAGATCCCTTCTTCGCAGGCCAAGCGGCGAGCCGTGTTCACCGCATCCTCCTCGTCTACGGTGAACACCTCGTCGATGACCTCCTGCACCAGTACCTCCGGAACAAAGCCTGGGCCAATGCCTTGAATACGGTGTGCACCGGCCTCCCCCCCGGACAAGACCGGCGAGGCTGCCGGCTCGACGGCCACGATATGTGATCTCGGTCGCCGCTCTTTCAACACCTGCCCCACTCCGGTTACGGTGCCCCCGGTCCCCACGCCGGCCACAAAGACGTCCACCGCGCCACCTGTGTCCCGCCAGATTTCCTCGGCGGTGGTCCGCCGATGTACCGCCGGGTTGGCGGGGTTTTCAAACTGTCCGGGGATAAAACCCGCGCGCTCCTCCGCTATCTCCCGGGCTCGCTCCATTGCGCCGCGCATCCCTTCCTTTCCGGGAGTGAGCACGAGCTCTGCACCGTAGGCCTTGAGCAACGCCCGCCGTTCGGCGGACATACTGTCGGGCATGGTCAGTATCAGCTGGTAGCCCCGCACTGCACACACCATGGCCAGTCCTAATCCGGTGTTCCCCGAGGTGGGCTCGACCACAACTCCTCCCGGATGCAGCACCCCCCGTTCTTCGGCGTCTTCGATCATCGACCGGGCGATCCTGTCTTTGACGGATCCGGCCGGGTTGAACGCCTCCAGCTTCGCCCACAGGATGCCCGTCGCGCCTTCAGTCACCCGATTCAGACGCACCAAGGGCGTTCCTCCAATCAGACCGAGCACATCATCGTTCACAGGCATAGATACCTCCTTGGCATGGAAAAGACAGCTGGGGAAGATGTCCGCGTGCGTAGCCCCGCCTTCAACAGAGGCGAGAGTTCCCTCTCTTGCAGGGAGTCCAATATACCACAAGGAGAGTACTTCCCAGTGGGGGACGTCTCAGCAGCGAGAAGCTCCAGTGAGGCGACGACAAACGCGACCACCCGCTCTTCCGATAGGCAGCTCAGCCATCGCACTCACCTCCCTAAGCTTCCCACAAAGATGGACCACCATACTCCTCAAGACCTGCCCTGTCAACGACCGGGCCCGAAGGCACCCGCCTGCTCCAAGGCGAACAACCCCGGAATCCCGCCAGTGTGCACGAACACCACCACGTCGTCTGAGCGAAAGGTGCCTCGGCGGACCAGGTCGATAAGCCCGGCCATCGCCTTCCCTGTATACACAGGATCCAAGATGAGTCCCTCCAGGCGTGCGGCCAGCTCGACCGCCTCCACCATCTCCGGAGTGGCAAGGGCGTAGCCCGTACCGACATACTCATCGTACACCACGATATCGTGTTCCGGTTCGAGTCGCCCCAAGAACGCATAAGCCTCATCGAGCCCCTCGGAAATGCGCCGCTTCAGGGGGTCGTCGCTCCGGGAGACACTGATCCCCACTACTCTAGCCTCGCCTCCACAGTAGAGCTCGCTTCCCAACACCAGGCCCCCCTGGGTGCTGGAAGTCCCGCAAGCTGTCACTATCCAGTCCGGAGCAGTGTTTATCGCGTGTAATTGCACGGCGATCTCCCGCACGCACGCCGCATATCCCAACGCACCGTGCAGAGCACGACAGCCGTTGGGGACCACATACGGCCGCTCCCCTTCCGCTTCCAACTCCGCGTGTAGCTCATCGACAGCCTTCCGCACCGGTGTCGGGCCTGCAGGCGGCTCCTTTTGCTCGGCGGTACGGGGGATGAAGCGCACTGAGGCCGCACCCAACAGACTGTCCACGAGCAAGTTCCCCGTCGGGAGGTCCGGCTCGTCTCCCGCCAGCACCAAGTGGCAAGGCAGTCCCAACAGCCGACACGCCCCCACGGTCAGCCGACAGTGGTTGCTCTGCACTGCCCCACTGGTGATCACGCAGGTCGCTCCCTCTCGCTCGGCATCGGCCATAGCGTATTCTAGCTTGCGCAGCTTGTTTCCCCCGAGAGCGAGTCCGGTGAGGTCGTCCCGTTTGACAAACAGCCGCGGGCCGCCCAACTCCCGGCTCATCGCCTTCATCTCCTGCAAAGGAGTGGGAAGCATCGCCAGTTCTTTCCTCTCTACCTTCCCTATCTGCATGCGAACCTACCTTCTGGTTCCTACGCTGGCTGGAGGAGTGTACCAAGCGCGTGGTTATCCCGCACCGCCTCGCCCCCAAGCCCGGGCCTCGCTCTCTCCCAGATTCGCTCGAAGAATTGTTGCAGCTGCTGGGCGAGTTCGGGGACCCCCAGCACGGCCACCCCCACCTCGGCATGTCGGGCCAGGGAGTAGTAGGACCAGTTGGCCGAGGTCACCACCACGTGTCGACTGTCCAGCACCACAAGCTTGGCGTGCATCGTCTCCCCCGGCGGCGCCAGACGCACGTCTGCGCCCGACAGGAAAAGGTACGCGCCTGCCTCCCGGTTCCCGCGTACAGTTGCCTCATCCATGAACTCTTCCCCCCCCTCCAGCGTAACCCGCACACGGGCCCCACGGCCCGCTGCGGCGACGAGCTCATCGAGAAGAGCATTGGCTGGGTTGTCCCACTCCCCCGGATAGCGCGCCATGCGGTAGATCAACACCTCGACGGACAGCTCGGCCAGCGAGAGAAGCTGGGCCAGTACTTCTGCGTGCACTTCTGTACCCGGCGCCTGTACCAGGGGAAGGAGTGCCCCCTCTGGCCATGGCGGTCGTGGATAGTCCACATCCACATCCCCAGACCATTCCCAGAGAATGGTGAACAACTCAGCGAAAACGCACGCCAAATCATGCGAGTCTACTAGGAGGTCCACCTGTACGCTCTCCAGTAGAGCGTTCCACGTCCAGTGACTGGAACCGACCAGCACATGCCGCTCATCCACCACCAACGTTTTGGCATGCAGCGATCCGTTGGCGTCCTGCCACCAACGGAAGGAAGCGCCCGCCTCCTCCAGCAGTTCCCTGGCCCGTCTCTGCGTGTCCCAGGGCTCCCCCCACAGGTTTGCCAACACCCTCACCTCGACACCGCGCTCCGCTGCATCGGCCAATGCGCGTGCCGGTGCGCTGGCCGGAACGTCCGGACCGTAGTAGCGGAGGTCGGAGAGCATGACCAACACTTCGCGCTTTGCGTCGTCGAGCAGCTCAACGACCGCTTCCAGATACAGAGGGCGACCCGGTTCGGTGGGAAGTGGCGTCACCGTGGCCGCCCCCATGCTGAGCTCAGCACACAGTAACAGCAAAACACAGAGTACTCGTACACTACGCATACTTATAGTGTACTGCTCGTACTAGTGAACTGTCTACAGGAGGGACCGCGCTAGCTGTCCTCGCGCGAATCGCCACTCCGGAGGTTCGCGCGCAGTTTTTCCAGAGCAGTTTTGAGCTCAGCTTCCTCCCCCGGACAGAACCCGGCCACAAGCTCCTTCTCCATCGCACGAAATGCCTCGACCAGTTGCCGGCGGAGTTGGCGTCCCCGCGAGGTCAAGTACACGCGAGATATGCGCTGGTCAAGTGGGTCCGCCCGGCGCACGACCCAGCCGGCTTCCTCCATCCTCCGCAACGTACCCGACACCGTCGCCGGCGTGACGTTGAGCCCGCGCGCTAGCTCCCCCTGCGCCAAGCCGTCCTGTTCTCCCAACCGCCACAGCACGAAGCCCTGTCCCCGGTGGATCCCCAGCCGATCGAGATGAACGCGCATCCGCTCGCGGGCCAGACTACACACACGAAACAGCAGCTGTCCTGTGGTGAGCGCCTCTCGCCCAACCCGCTCCTGCTTTTCGGACATGGCACCCCCCAGTGGCCATAAGGGTTCGTAATATTAGAACCCTAACCAACTTCCCACAAGTTGCAGGAAGGAGGAGGCCCGCATCTGACGAGGCTGGAACACGCTGGTCCCGTTTCGCGTATGCTTGGAGAGGAGGAAAGCGCCCATGAGGCTCAGGTACAGCCAACTCACGAAGGCCACAGTTGGCGACGTGGTCTGTCTTCCTGGCAAGCTGGAGCTTGCCGGGAAAGAGTTCTCCGGTGACATCGGGCAGGTGGCCACATGGAGAGAAAACATGTTGGCGAGGGGGCTGCAAGGGGTAGTCGCCTACGAAGGCGGCTGCCCACGTGGGTTCGCCGAGTTCCTCCCTGTAGAGACAGCTCCGGCCCCCATCGTGGCCCCGGGGGCAGCAGTGCTCCTATGCTACCACTGGGCGGGGACTCGCGCCGAGGACCCCGAACACTTAACCCAGGAGAAGAGGCTCGTCCGAGAGACCCTTCGCTCTGCCGACAGCGCAGGTTTCTCCGGAATGGCCACCCTGGGCTGGGATCATCCGACGCACTTCCCCATTTCTCTCCTCGGGGAGCTCGGCTTCGCCGAGGTAGCCCGCGAACAGAGCATAGCCTTGATGTGGAAGCCCTTCCACGCATCCGCCCCCATCCCGAGGCTGGCCCAAGTCAACCACAGCGCCGCGGATCTCTCTCGCGAGGGGCTGCTCGCCGTGGACGTCGGCTACAGCACCCGCTGTCCGTACAGCATTCACCATACAACACGCTTGGAGGGGATGCTCAAAGCGCATCCCTGCCGCGAGCACATTCGCTATACAGCTCACGTGATAGACACGCGAGTACAGGCACTGACTGTACGCCCCTCTCCATGTGACTGGTGGTGGGTCCGGTTCAACGGAGAGATGATCGACTACTTCCTCTCCCGCGAGAAACTAAAAGAGGAGATCGCAAGACACCTCACCCGCTGAGCCGTACCCGCATGGAGAAGCTCACTCCCTCCTGCCGGTCGTTGTCAGGCCCGGTACATACAGCCTTCGCTCTACCCACCGCAGGGCAAAGGTGAGGATGAGCACAACCGCCAGGTAGATCAGGGCAACCACCAAGAACAGCTCCAGGAAGCGGAAATTCCGGGCGGCCATTGATCTCCCAACCCCCATCAAATCGGCCACTCCGATCATGTACACGATAGAAGAGTACTTCAGCATGTATATCAGCTCGTTGGACCACGGGGGAATGACCAACCGTAGCGCCTGGGGTAGGACTATGTACCGGACGGTCTGCAGAGGGCTCATCCCCAGGGAGCGGGCGGCCAGCGTTTGCCCTGAGCGAACCGACTGAATCGCTCCCCGGAAGTACTCGGCTTGGTAGGCGGCGGTGTTGAGCCCCATAGCCACTATCCCGGAGATCAGAGGTTCAAAACGGATGCCCACCGTCGGGAGGCCAAAGTGGATGATCATCAACTGCACAAGGAGCGGCGTTCCGCGGAAGAACTGCACATAGATGCTAGCCAACCAGTACACGGGCCCCCGCGTGTATACTCGGGCCAACGACAGCAACAGCCCCAGGACCGCGCCGGCGGCCATGCACGCCCCCGTGAGCTGCAGGGTGAGGATCAACCCCTCGCTGAGGCGGGGAAGCCAAGACCAGTCGAAAACCAGTTGTGCGCCCATCAGTCGCTCTCCCCGTACAGGTCAGAGATCTTCCTCAGAAACTCTGCAGTGCGCTTATGTTCAGGCGATCCGAACATCGTCTCGGGGGGAGACTGCTCCAAGAT
>PWTL01000070.1 GCA_003562845.1 Candidatus Acetothermia bacterium | reverse complement strand
CAACCGGACCCCGCCATAGCAAGGCCCCATCAACCGCCCAGCCTGCTGCGTCCCCGGGGGCGACGTTGCGCACCGCCCGGCCGCGCACACCCACCGAGAGACCTCCCCACACCGGGATTCCCGCCGCGGCCACGCCGCCTAAGGCGACGTAGGAGAGGTCGGGCTCGATGAGCCCCGAGTCTACTACTGTGAGAAGCACGCCCAACCATGGCCCGGCCACGCCGAGGGTGGTGACAGACACGGCCCCGAACTGCCGAGCATGGGTCCCCGTAAACCCCCAGCGGCGAAGGCCGCTCAACCCAGCCGGGTTGGACAGCGTTGCCCACTCGTCGTCGGCCACCGCGAGGAAGGCCCCTCCCATACCCAGCGCCCGGGCCCCGCCGCCAAGCTCCAAGGGCAGTCCTGCGCCGTGGTATGCGAACGTCGGCGTCGCCATTCCCCATACGACCAGCAAGGCCAGGATCGCTCTCATCGTTGCACCACCAGTCGTTTCACCTCCGACGTCCCCTGGGGTGTGACCAAGACCACTAGGTACAGCCCGTCGGCCACCAGCCGGCCCCAGCGTGTGCTGAGGTCCCAGCGGAGCTGCCCCGCTGCTTCCGATACGGACTCGGAGAAGATCCTTCTCCCCGAGAGGTCGTAGATGTGGAGCTCCCCCTGAGTGACGTCGTCTGGCAACCGGTAGAAGACCGGGGCCTCGTGTCGCACGGGGTTTTCCAAGAGCACAATGTGCGGTCTGGCAGCGGGCGGGGGTGGTTCGTCCTCAGGGAGGAGCGCCACCGCTGCCGCCACGTCCAACTTGCCGGCACCCCAGGCGCGATTGGGTACGCTCCCGGTGTGCTGGTCGGGCCGGGCGGAGGCAGTGAGCGCAGCGGAGATATCGCGCCAGTCGAGGTCTCTTTCCAGGCTGAACAGGAGGGCCACCGCTCCGCTCACGTGCGGTGCGGCCATGCTCGTTCCGGCGTTCATGCGGTAGGCGTCCCCGGGCAGCCGTAGCCACCTCGGCGGAACGACGTCCCTCGACAGCGGCGCGGCGATCCACGCCCCCGGGGCGGTGAGCTCGGGCTTGGCTCTCCCGTCGCGGGTAGGCCCGCGAGAGGAAAAGAAGGACAGGGTGTCGGGGCTGTACCCGCCGCGCTCCTGTGGGCCGTCCAGCGATTCCCAGCTCACCTTAGTGGTATAGGAGCCCACAGTAACTACCCGGCGAGCGTTCCCCGGCTCGGAGATCGTGGAGTAGCTGTCCCCCTCGCGGAAACTACCGGCTGTTGTGTCGGTGACCCACCCATCCACTCGCCCCCCCTGGGCCAGCGGCTGGAACGTGATCTGCCACTCTGAACCTCGGAGCGCCTGACGAAGCTCTATGTACACTTGTTTGTCGCCGTTGCGTGCGTCGCGTTGGTCGGGGTTCTCCAGCCACACGTTGCCCGAAGCAGTGGGAAGGAACGCCGTGACCCCTGGGTGTGCCGTTGTCGTCTCCCCTGTGGGAGCCGCTATCGTCACCGTGAACGATGCGTCCCCAGCGTGCCACAACTCGACGGGCACGGTGCTGGCGCTTGCCAGCAGGTTCCAAGTGGCGGGACTGGTGACGTTGGCCCCCACGTGAATCTTAGAGTCTCCCTCATTTCCGGCGGCCACCACCACCGCCCGTCCGGGTCGATCCACAAGAGCGTCGATGGCCCGCTCAAAGTTGGACGTCCCATCATGGGGGCCGCTGTGGGTCCCCAGGGACAGGTTAACTACGGCGGGGAGAGCAGCGTCTTCTGCCACCTGGAACACGAAATCCACTCCCTTGATCACGTCGTTGGTGTAGAAGGAGCTCTTCACCACCACGATATCTGCGTCCGGGGCCACGCCGCGCCGCCCGGCAGCGCCCCCTCCGGCAGCGATACCGGTGACGTGAGTACCGTGCCCGCCGTGGGCATCGTCTCTGCTGGGCGGGTTTCCCGTGAGCAGCGCTTGCTCCAGATCGCCGCGGGTGTACACGCGGCCGTTGTGGAAACCGTACCTGGTGGAGCTCCCGTCGGGGGGCTGGTTCTGGTCCCACAGGGCGAGAATGCGGCTGCCCTCTAACTGCCCGTCCCCCGTCCTGTCCACTCTGAAATCGTGGTGGGTTATGTCTATCCCACTGTCCACCACGCCAATGATCACGTTTTTCCCAGTGGTTTCCCTGGGGGCGGACCAGGCAAGATCGGCCCGCACCTCGGGTACAGATACGTCGAGCGCCGGCCACACCGGCCGCGAGGCCTCCACGAAGAACACAGCCGGATGGTCGGCGAGCTCCTGCAGGCGCTGCACAGCGGCTAGCCCGGCGATGAACTCTCCGTGACGGTTTTGCACCGCAAGGCCGGGCAGCGCGGCGCTGTGTGGCCTGTGCGTGCGCACGAGCACCGCCACCTGAGCGTCCTCCCACTCTCCTCGGGCAAGCGCGGTCAGCTCGGAGGGGGTGAGCTCCGGTCGCAAGTGCACCGGGGGCAGCTGTACTCCTTTCCAGGCCAGGGACAGGTGACGCACGAGCTCAGTCGGGGCCACCGCGGCCCGGAAGACATCCGAAGTCAGTGCCCGCAGAGCAGGGTCCAGGCGCAAGGGGTCGGGCTGGGCGGCACCCGCTAGCGTGCCAACTAGGGAAAAGAGGAGGACGAGGTGGAGCACGCTGCGTAGCATGTGGGGCATTGTACTGCCATTCAACCGAGGGGGGAAGCAATAGTTTGCATGCACTGCTAGCAAGGGTACAATCCTCATTGGAGAAATAGATGAACGGACGTCCTCCTGCTCAGCGGAACCTCCGCACCATCGCTTTTATGTTGGTGGTGCTTGTGCTCGGGCTGATACTGGTACAGCAGTTTTGGACCGGTATTGAGCGTGGGCCGCTGGCGTTATCCTATTCCAATTTCCTGGAGAGGGTCCGCGCCGGTGAGGTAGACAGAGTGACCATCCGCGGAAGTCGTATTGCCGGCGAACTCATCACCGGCGAGGAGTTCGAGTCCGAGGGACCGCCGGAGGGCTCACCCCTGTGGGCCGAGCTCACCAATAAGCTGGAAGAGCAGGGCGTAGCGGTGGCCTTTGAGCCCGCCGGAGAGGGGGCGTGGCTCTTGTCTGCCCTCATGTGGCTCCTCCCTGTCGGCGTGATCGTGGCCCTGTGGGTGTTCATGATGCGCCGCATGCAGCAGGGCGGAGGAGCAATGTCCTTCGGACAGTCCCGAGCCAAGTTGGCCAGCAAGGAATTCACCAAGGTCAGCTTCAAGGACGTGGCGGGGATCAACGAAGTGATCGACGAAATACGCGAGATCGTTGAGTACCTCCGTGAGCCCAATCAGTTTGTGCGGTTGGGGGCGCAGATTCCCAAAGGAGTGCTGCTCGTGGGGCCGCCGGGTACGGGCAAGACATTGATCGCCCGGGCCATCGCCGGCGAGGCAAGCGTGCCCTTCTTCTCTATAACGGGATCGGACTTCGTGGAGATGTTCGTCGGGGTGGGGGCGGCTCGGGTGCGGGATATGTTCCAGAAGGCCAAGGCCAGCGCCCCCTGCATCGTGTTCATCGACGAGATCGATGCCGTGGGCCGAAAGCGCGGCGCAGGCCTCGGCGGTGGGCACGACGAGCGGGAACAGACGTTGAACCAACTGCTTGGAGAGATGGACGGTTTCGAACACAACGCCGGGGTGATCGTGCTGGCGGCTACCAACCGCCCCGATGTCCTGGACCAGGCGCTGCTTCGCCCCGGCAGATTCGACCGCAAGATCGTGGTCCCGCGGCCGGACCTGCACGGGCGCGAGGCTATTTTGAAGATACATGCCAGCAACAAGAAGCTGTCCCCGGACGTCGATCTGGCGCGCCTCGCCCGCCGGACGCCGGGATTTGTGGGGGCGGATATCGAGAACCTGTGTAACGAGGCGGCCTTGCTCGCTGCGCGGGCGCGGAAAGAATACATTGAAGCGGTGGACTTCGAGGAGGCCCTGGACCGTGTGCTGACGGGCCTGCGGCGGCGAGGGTTGTTCATCACCGAGCGGGAGAAGCAGCACATAGCGTTTCACGAGGCGGGACACGCACTGTTGGGGTGGATGCTTCCCAACACCGACCCTGTGCACAAGATCTCGATCGTCCCCCGGGGCGACGGGGTACTGGGGTTCACGCTGCAGCTTCCGGAGGAAGACCGGTACATCATGTCCCAGGACGAGCTTGTGGACCGGTTGACCGCTCTGCTTGGGGGGCGGGTGGCCGAGGAGATGGTGTTCAGTACACGCACCACCGGGGCACAAGACGACCTCAAGCAGGCCACCCAGCTGGCCAAACGCATGGTGGTGGAATACGGAATGTCAGACGGGGTGGGGCCAGTAAGCCTTTCCGGGGAGCGGACCAACGTGTTCCTCGGTGAGGAGCTCGTCCGCAGCGACGAGCACTCCGAGGAACTGTCGGCCACCGTGGACCGGGAAGTGCGCTCTCTGTTGGACCAGAGCTATGCGCGGGCCAAGGACATCCTCGCCCGTCACCGCGCAGGTCTGGAGCGACTGGCCGAGGAGCTCATCCGCCGGGAAACCATCGACGGCAGGGAACTAGACGAGCTCCTCAAGGACTTCTCTCCCGAACCAAGCACATGAGCACACGCCGCCTGGCCGTCCTGGGGGCGACGGGCTCCATTGGCCTTCAGACATTGGAGGTGTTCCGCACGCTCACGGCGGAGGGGTTCGCGCTGACGGTGACAGTGTTGGCCGCTGCGACCAGCGTGGCCCCGTTGGCGGACGCTGCCCGGGAGTTCGGCGCGCGGGCTGTGGGAGTGGCCGGCCCCGGCGAGGCAGAACGCATTCGCCAGGAGCTCCCCGCAGGAGTGGAGGTCGTGCACGGGCCCCAAGGCCTGGCCGCGCTGGCCGGTCGCGATGACGTGGATCTAGTGTTGAATGCAGTTGTAGGGGCGGCCGGACTGCGGGCGTCCTTGGCCGCGCTGGAGGCGGGGAAGATGCTGGCCTTGGCCAACAAAGAGTCGTTGGTCGTGGGTGGAGAGCTCGTGCGGACATCCGGTGCGGGAACGGCGGCGATAGTGGCCGTGGACTCCGAACACGCAGCCCTCCAGCAAACGCTACAAGGAGTGGAGGAGGAGCAGGTTGAATGCCTGTGGATCACTGCTTCCGGGGGTGCTTTTCGCGACCGCCCGCCTGAGGCGTTGGCGCAGGTGACTCCCCGAGAGGCGCTCAACCACCCTACGTGGCGCATGGGGCCACGGATCACGGTGGACTCGGCTACGCTGGTGAACAAGGCCTTCGAGGTCATCGAGGCACATCATCTGTTCGGCGTTCCTTGGGAGAAGATAGGAGTCCTGTTGCACCCGCAGTCAGTGATCCATGGGCTCGTGGAGTTGGTGGACGGGACCGTTCTTGCCCAGATGGGCCCGCACGACATGCGCATTCCTATTCGCTACGCTCTCACGCATCCCCGGCGCCTCCCAGGTGCGCCCACGCGGCTTTCGTTGGCCGATCTGACCCTCGAGCTTTCGGCCTTGCCCCGCGACCGCTATCCGGCCTTTTGGACTGTGCTCGAGGCGGGGAAGACGGGGGGCACCGCTCCTGCCGTGGCCAACGCTGCTGACGAAGTACTTGTGGCCGCGTTCTTGGACGGTCGCATAGCCTTTACCGCCATTTCCGAGGGTCTCCAGTCTGTTCTGTCCGCGCACCGTCCAGCTCCTTGCGACTCGCTGGCCGCGGTGGAGGAGGCGGACAGGTGGGCCCGGGACAGAGCACGCGCGTTCGTGGAGGGAAACGGTTGACGGACATACAATGGTCCCCATGACGCTTACGAGACGTACGGATTACGGTGTTCGAATCTTGTATGAGTTGGCTGCCGATCCGGACCGGTATACGTCCGCTCGAGAGCTGGCTGACCGACACCAGGTCCCGGAAGCCTTCTTGCGCAAGATACTCATGGATCTCAGACAAGCAGGGATAGTGGTTGCTCAGCGCGGTCGCACGGGGGGATACCGGTTGGCGGCTGAGCCAGAAGAGATCGACTTGGGGAGGGTGCTGGAGGCGTTGAACAGTCAGGTGGTGCGTTTTCCTTGCGTCTCGGGCACGGAGTGTTCCCGCGACGGAGTCTGTCCGGTGTGGCCCCTGTGGCGGCACTTGGAGGAGCGCTTTGCCCGTGAACTGGCGAGCGTGAGTTTGGCGCTCATGGTCGAGCTCGGACAACGAGGGAAGGACGGGAGAAGTGGGGCCCACTGAGAGCGCAGTGCGCAGCGTGCTGCAAAAGAGGGTGATCGATCCTGAGGCCGGCGTCAACGTAGTGGACTTAGGGCTGATCTACTACATTCAGTCCGCGGACGGCTTAGTCTCTGTGGACATGACCTTGACCAGCCCTGGCTGTCCGTTGGCCGGGGAGCTCCCCGGGGAGGTGGAGGCTGTGCTGCGCGATGCTTTCCCCGAGTGCGATGTCGAGGTTAGCGTGGTGTGGGAACCCCGGTGGGGCCCCGAGCGCATGTCCGAGGCCGGCAGGCGTCAGCTGACTCAGCTTTGAGCATGATGCTGTGTGCTCTTTGCGGCCAGCGCAAGGGGGAACGGACTTGCCCCACTTTGGCCGCGCAGATCTGCGGCCGTTGTTGTGGCACACACCGGCGGAAGACTGTGCAGTGCGTGCCCAGTTGTTCCTTTCTTCAAGCCGCCGAGCGGCACGTGCGTGAGCGCCGGGCCCGAGAGCTCAGCCAGGCGTGGGGCGAGTGGCAGACGCAACTTTCGGCCCAAGGGCAAACCGAGCTGTGGCGTTACGTAGAGGCGTTGGCGCGGGTGCTGGCGGAGATACTGCAACAAACCGAAGCCGATGACGCGCACGTGGAAGCTGCTTTGGGGCATCTGGCGCAGACTTTGTCCCCGATCACCTTGGTGGGGGCGGCGCCGCCTATGTTGGGGCGTGTTCTGACGGACACACTACTCCCTGCAGTGGAGAACGGGCGCCTGTCCGCTCCTCGGCTGCGGGACGCCACGCGCGCCCTCGGGGAGTGGTTGGTGACCTACCGCCAGGAGGACGCTCCCTACCGCTTCGTGCACGGCCTGCTGGGGCTTTTGCCTCCGCAGGAGGGGCCCCGCGCGCAACAGGGGCTTATCGAGCGGCCCTGAGCCAGCGGTGAAGGCCGGTTGCCCGGGCCCCCAGGAAGTACACCGCGACCCCGAGCGGTACTCCGGCGGAGACCTGTACCCAGGGCCCATATGGGGAGAAGAGCTCCCGATCCGCCGCGGTGACCGCAAGCCCCATCACTGTGGCGGCAGCGGCGGCGCCGAGAAGCGCCCGCATCGGGATCCAGCCCCGCCCGCGCCGCCAGAGCAGAGCACCCAGAGCGAGGGCGTTCACCCACCCGGCCAGTCCTGTGGCCAAGGCCAAGCCAAATGTCCCCCACGGGCCGACCCACAGAAGGTCCAGACCGATGTTGACAGCCACCGCCAAAGTTCCCGTGAGCACGGGGATGGCGGGGCTTCCTAACCCGTAGAAGGCGCGGGAGAAGAGGTACACAAGGGTATATGCCCACAGGCCGGACAGATAGGCGGCCAGCGCTGCGTAGGTGCGGAGGGTGTCCTGGGCGGTGAACGCCCCGTGTTCAAACAGCAGGGCGATGATGGGCCTGCCCAGAGCGAGCAACCCAGCCAGCGCCGGGAGCACGAGGACTGTGCCCAAGGCCACTCCCTGACGCAGCGCATCGCGAAACTGGTCCCCGAATCCATGTGCGGAACTCCGGGCGAACCGCGGCAGGGCAGCGACGGCCACCGAAACCGCCACCACGCCGATTGGGAGCTGGAAGAGACGCATAGCGTACTGCAAAGTAGCTATTGCCCCTTCGGCAAGGTAGGAAGCCAACCGCGTGTCCACGAGAACGTTGACCTCGGCCATGGCCACTCCTCCGAGCACCGGGAGCAGCCTGCGGGCCATCTGTCGTAGTTCGGGCTGGGGGGGCCAGGGTCTGGGTAGAGGGCCCACGTGCCCCCGGAGAAGGGGCAGCTGGAGCAGGAGCATCCCTGCGGCACCCACCAGCAGGCCCCCAGCCAGGGCAAACACAGGTGGATGCAGGAGAGGGGCCAACGCGAGTGCCGCCCCGATCATGGCTATGTTGGGGATGGCCGGGGCCAATGCGGGGAGGAAGAACCTGCCGTTGGCGTTGAGAATCCCCGCCGCCAGAGCGGCCAGGGAGACGAAGCCCAGGAAGGGGAACATCCACTGGCCCAAGCTGATCGCGAGCTGGAGTTGCTCGTCCGGGAAGCCGGCCGCCAGGAGGGGCACGTACCAGCGGGCGGACCAAGCGCCCACCAGGCAGATCAAGGGCAACAAGAACAGCATTGCCGACACCGTGTGGGCGGCCACGGACCGGCCTCGGCCTTGGGCCAGGGCGCGACCGTACACGGGGAGAAAAGCTGCTGCCAGGCCCCCCTCGCCCAGCAGCCCTCGCAGAAGGTTGGGGACAAAGAACGCTGCCAGGAAAGCATCGTAAGCGCCTGTAGCCCCGAATACATGGGCCACGGCGATATCCCTCCCCAGGCCGAACACCCGGGAGAGTCCCGTGCCCAGGGCCGCTCGGAAGACGTCCCCGGTCAGCGGGCGCACAGAGACCTCAGGTTGCGGGGTTCACCACGATATTGATGTCGGCCGCTATGTCTTCGTAGATGCTCACGTGAGCGGTGTACTCGCCCACCGCTTCGATGGCGTCCATGCTGATCCGTTCGGGGGAGATCTTCTCCCCAAAGCGGTCCTCGATCTCCTTGGCCACGTCCTGCGGCCGGACGCTGGCATAGAGCCTGTCTTCGTCGTGGACGCGTCGGGAGAACACGAAGTTGGCGCCCTCCAGTTTCTCAGAGAGCATTTCCGCTCGAGTGCGGCGATCGGCCAACTCCCGGCGATACTGCTCCTGCAATTTCGCGTAGCGAGCCATCTCGTGCTCGCGGGGCGGGACCGCCATGCGCTTGGGCAGGAGGTAGTTTCGTGCGTATCCCGCCTTGACGTTCACCACGTCACCAGGCACGCCCAGACTTGGGACCTCTCGGATCAACAGGACCTTCACCACTATCACCCCTTCTGGCGGCCAAATAGTAGGCGCCGGACGGCACAGGTGCAACTGAGAGGCTGCCCCCGCAACCTTACGCTCTTTGTTATACTCTGCTTTGGGATGGCGTTTGAATGGCGCACTGCCGTAGAGTCACGCCCGGTGCTGGTCATGGGCGTTCTTAATACTGCTCCGGACTCCTTTTCCGACGGGGGGGAGTTCACTGATGAGGATACAGCAGTTGCCCACGGGGTGCTGCTGGAGCAACAGGGGGCGGACATGGTGGACGTGGGCGGGGAGTCGACACGTCCAGGGTCGCACCCGGTGTCGGTGCACGAAGAGCTGACCCGTGTGATCCCGGTGGTGAAACGGCTGGTGTCACGGTTGGCTGTGCCCGTATCCGTGGACACCTCCAAGGCCGAAGTGGCAGCGGCGGCGTTGGAGGCGGGCGCACGGATAGTCAACGATGTCTCCGCACTACGGGGCGACGAGCGGATGGCCGAGGTGGTGCGCAGGTACGACGCGGGTCTGGTGCTAATGCACATGCTGGGCACCCCCGCCACCATGCAGGACGATCCCCACTACGACGACGTGGTTCGCGAGGTGCGCCGCTTCTTGGCCGAGAGGCTCCGCGTGGCCCTGGACGCCGGAATCCGCCGACAGCGGATCGCAGTTGACCCGGGGATTGGCTTCGGTAAGTCATTGGAACACAATCTGGAGCTCATCCGCCGCCTTGAGGAACTGCGGGAGTTAGGGCAGCCAGTTCTGGTCGGGCCTTCGCGCAAGAGGTTCATCGGCCAGGTACTCGATCTGCCGGTTGGCGACCGTGTGGAGGGCACTGTGGCCGCGTGTGTGGTAGCTGTGGTGCATGGGGCCGATGCTGTTCGGGTGCACGATGTTCGTCCGGTGCGTCGGGCGGTGGATGTGGCGGTGCGGCTCAGGCCTAAAGGGGGAATATCATGAGGATCGATCTAAAGGAACTGCGAGCGTACCCCGGGCGACCGGTGCGCAGCGAGGGCCTGGAGGTGCTGGACGACCTTGTGTGGTGCGACGAGCCGCTGCCTCTAGTGGGCGCGGTCCGCGTGGTGGCATCGGCGTTCTATGACGAAAAGAGGGTGTTCGTCACACTGCGAGTGTCCGGAACGGGCGTCCGGCGTTGCTCACGTTGTCTTCTGGAGTTCGAAGAGGAATTCGACCGCGAAGAGCTCATCGAGGTCAACTTGGAGGACCCCAACGCGCCCTATGTTGAGCTGCGGCCGTGGATCGCCGCGGGCGTGCGTTTGGCCGTGAGCTCACGCCCTCTGTGCCGGGCGGACTGTCGTGGGCTGTGTGCGCGCTGTGGGGCCGATCTGAACGTGGAGGAGCACCGGGAAGGGTGTGGGGAGATAGCCCCTGCGCTCGATCCGCGGCTGGAGAAGCTGCGGGAGTTTCTGTGAGCGAGATGCGGGTCCTCGGTGTGGACCCCGGTCTCACGGCCACCGGGTACGGCGTGGTCCAGGCGAAGGGGGATGAGCTGCACTGTTTGGCCTCGGGTACTGTCCGTCCTCGGGTTACTGATCCCCTTCCAGAACGCCTGGCGGCCATACATGCCCGGCTGCGGGAGGTTATGGATGCCTTTCACCCCCAGGTAGTGGCTGTGGAGGAGGTTTACTTGGCACGTAATGCCCCCTCGGCCATGCTCACTGCGCAGGCCCTCGGCGTGGTGAAGATGTTGGCCTGTGGCTGTCAGCTGCGAGCCTACGCACCCCGGGAGATCAAGAAGTGGGTCTGCGGAAGCGGCTCCGCCCCCAAGACACAGGTGATGGGAATGATGGGCCATCTTCTTCGCATTGACCAACTGCCCACCGATCACGCCGCGGACGCGTTGGCGGTAGCCCTGTGCGCGGTGATGGACGGGCGACCGTGAGCTTGTTGCAGGCGTTGGGGTTGGAAGACGCTCCGCAGCGACTCCTGCTTGTGGACGCACACTCTTCCCTCTATCGTTCTTTCCATGCCTTGCCTGAGCTGACGACAAGCAGTGGCCAGCCGGTACAAGCTGTATATGGCCTGCTGCGGACGCTGCTCATGGCCCTAAGGCAGTACCCATCGCGTTACCTGGCGGTGGTTTTCGATCCGGCTGGACCCACGGTACGGCACGAGGTGTTCCCCCAGTACAAGGCGACGCGCAAGGAGATGCCCGAGTCCTTGGCCGCACAACTGCCCCGGGCCAAGAAGCTACTCGACGTGCTGGGAGTGTGCCGTATGGAGATGCCCCGCTACGAGGCGGATGATGTGATGGCTGCTCTTGTCGAGCGCGCGCGCGAGGCCGGCGTGCCGGCGCTCCTCCTCACCGGAGACAAAGACATGGCTCAGTTGGTAGACGAGGGGGTGATGCTCCTCCGCCCCGGGCGTCGGCCCACCGATCGCCTGGAGCTCATGGATGCAGCCAGGGTTGTGGAGCGGTTTGGGGTCCCCCCGGAGAGGATGGTGGACCTCCTCGCCCTGGTGGGCGACAGCTCGGACAACGTTCCCGGCGTGCGGGGCATAGGGGAGAAGGGGGCACGCCAGCTCCTGGCCCGCTACGGATCGCTCGATGAGGTCCTGCAGGAGGCGCAGGGGCTTTCCAATCGGCGCTTGGGGGAGGCCCTGAGGCGAGGCCGGGAGGATGCACTGCGCTCGCGGGAGCTGGTGCGCCTGCAGACGCCGGAGCTCGAAGTGGAACTTTCCGCTCTAGTTCCGAAAGAGTGGGACGGGGATGCTCTGCAGCGAGAACTACAAGAGCTTGAGTTCCGGTCCATTATCTCCGAGCTCGCTCTGGGTGTGGCCACCGACAGGCGGGAGTGTCGCCTGGTGCTCGACGAGAGAGAGCTGGCGGAGCTCGTCGCCGAGCTGAGCCGGGCCGAGGCTTTGTCCCTTGATCTGGAGACCACGTCGACCGATCCGCTGTGCGCTTCCATTGTGGGGGTGGCGGTGGCCGTGCGCCCCGGCGCAGGATGGTATGTACCTGTGGGGCATGAGGGGCCGGCGGCGCCGGTGCAGCTTTCTGTGGAGCGGGTGTTGGAAGCGTTGCGGCCCGTATTGGAGGGAGAGAGCCCTCGGGTGTGGGGACAGAACTTGAAGTACGAGGTCCAGGTCCTGGCGCGCTACGGGATCGAGCTTCGAGGTATTTCCTTCGATGCCATGCTTGCCCACTGGCTGCTCCACCCCGACGGGCATTCTCACGGGTTGGAGGCGATCGCCCAGGAGGAGCTAGGCGAGATGATGCAGAGCTATCAGGAATTAGTGCAAGGAGAGGAGTCCATCTCCCACATAGCTCCTGAGCGAGCGGCTGCGTACGCTGTGGGAGACGCGGAAGTGGTATGTCGGCTCCATGAGCCGCTGATGAGGAAGCTCCGCGAGGGGGAGCTGGACAAGCTCCTTGTCGAAGTGGAGCTCCCGCTTGTCGATGTGCTGGCCCGTATGGAGCGGACGGGGATTCTGCTCGATGTGGACGAACTCCGCCGGCAGGGAACAGAGTTGGAGATCATGTTGGAACATCTGCGGGAGGAGCTGTTCTCCTTGGCCGGGGGCCCGTTCAACCCGGGATCTGTTCCCCAGGTGCGGGAGGTGCTGTACGAACGGCTGGGGCTGCCGGTCCTCTCCCGCACCAAGACCGGACCGTCTACCGATGCTCAGGTGTTGCGGGAGTTGGCCGTGCGGCACGAGTTCCCGGACAAGCTCATTGCCTACCGGGAGCTGGAGAAGCTCCGTAACACGTACGTGGAGAAGCTCCCGGCGCATGTGCATCCTGAGACAGGCCGGGTGCACACCTCGTTCAACCAGACCGGTACGGCGACGGGAAGGCTGTCTTCTTCCGACCCCAATCTACAGAACATTCCCTCTCGACATGAGGTGGGCGTGGACATCCGGCGGGCCTTCGTTGCCCCGCGGGGGCAGCTGTTCCTCTCTGCCGACTACTCCCAGGTGGAGCTACGGCTGTTGGCCCATCTCTCTGCCGACGAGGCGTTGCAGGAGGATTTCCGTCAAGGGGAGGACCTCCATCGCCGTACAGCAGCACGGCTGTTTGGGGTGGCCGCGAGCGAGGTCGACGAGCGGATGCGGAACACTGCCAAGAGGGTGAACTTCGGCATCGTCTATGGCATCAGCCCCTATGGCCTGGCCCGGGACCTGGGGATCCCGCAGGGAAGGGCCAAGGATCTTATCGACCGGTTTTTCGCCGCTTACCCGGGGATCAAGCCGTTCCTCGATCGACTGGTGGTCGAAGCTGACCGCCGAGGTTACGCCTGCACCTTGCTCGGCAGGAGGCGCCCCCTGTCCGCGGCGCGTCGCGACCGGCGAAGCAGAGGCATAGACGCGCGTAACGCCGTGAACAGCCCTATTCAAGGTTCCGCTGCCGACGTGATCAAGTTGGCCATGCTCGAGCTGTACAGAGGGTGGTCTCGGGGGGAGCTGGAGGCGGACATGGTGCTGCAAGTCCACGACTCGCTCATGTTCGAAGTGGATGCCCTCGAGGCAGAGCGCGTTGGGGAAGAGGTGCGGCAGATAATGGAAAACGTGCTCGAGCTGACAGTGCCTCTGCAGGTCGAGGTCAAGACCGGCCCGTGTTGGGGCGAGCTGTGAACACACAGTGACTAGATAGGCCCATCCCAAGGCATAATCAAAGTTGTGAGAGGGCGGGGCCGTGTTCTCCTGCAGCACGCTTTGCCCCACAGGAAGGAGTTAGCCGGTGTCCAGTGGCAGCTTCCCACTCTATTCCGGCGGGCGCCGAGCCGGCACGAACGAACAGGACCCTCCGGGATTTGACCAGGGGCAATATGTTGTCCTGCTGGGTTCTATAAGCCGTACGGCGCTTGCGAAACCGGATATGCCGTGCGCGCTGCGCCATATGGCCCAGCTTCTGGCCGAGTTCTTCCTGGCGGACGGCTGTTGTATCTTCTTGTGGGAGCGATCTCAAAAGGCGATCGTCCCCCGGGCGGTGCGGGGAGAGCTGGGACCCGCTTGTGCAGAGACCGGCTTGGCCGAAGCCGTGCTGCAAGCGGGACGACCGTATTCGTTGGCGGACGTCGGGGAATGGGCGGACAGGCTACCTGTGCAGTCGCTACTGGGGCTCCCCCTTCTGTGCGGAGAAGAGTGGCTGGGCACGGTGATCCTCGGCTTTCGACGGGTCCGGATCTTCCGCTCCGACGAGTTCCCCTGGGCGGAGCACCTGGCGCTGCACGTGTCGCTGGCCGTCTCCCGAGCGCTCCTCCTTGCTGAGGTCGGCGGGCGCAGTCGGGAGTTGGAGGCCCTGCACCAGGCCAGTCTGCACCTCACGGCCAGTTTGGATCTCTCCCGGGTTCTCTCTGCAATTCTTGAGCAGGCGCAGCGCTTGCTGGGCGCCCAGGAGACCCAGGTGCACCTGTGGGACGGCGAGCGCCTCACCTGTGGCACAGCACAAGCGCGGGACCAGCGGGCGGACGGCATGGGCTGGAGGATGCAGGCATTGAGCTATGCTGTGGCCCGCACTGGGGTGCGCAGTGTGATTCCCGACCTGCGCAACTATCCGCAGTGCAGTGGATGGGGGCGGGAGGGGGCCGTGGCCGGTCTTCCGTTGAAAGTGGGCGAGAGGGTGGTGGGGGTTATGGACCTTCTGTGGGCTGATCCCCACCCGATAACCGAGGAAGAGTTGCGGGTACTTGAACTCCTGGCCGACCAAGCCGCTCTGGCGGTGGAAAACGCCCGACTGTTCGGTGAAGTCTCCCGAGGACTGGCCAAGCTCAAGCGCACGCTGGAGGGCGTGATCGACGCTGTGGTGGCCACGGTGGAAGCGCGGGACCCCTTCACGGCGGGCCATCAGCGCCGCGTGAGCCGGCTGGCGTGTGCTGTAGCCCGTGAGCTGAGTCTGGGAGGAGAGGAGATAGAGGCCATCCGGGTGGCGGGGCTGGTGCACGACCTGGGCAAGGTCTCCGTGCCGGCGGAGATACTGAACAAGCCCGGGCGCCTCGGCGAGCTGGAGTTCGAGATCATCAAGCGCCACCCGCAGGTCGGCTACGAAATCTTGAAGGGTATCGAGCTTCCCGGGGCTGTGGCAGAGATCGTCCTGCAGCACCACGAGCGTCTAGACGGCTCCGGCTACCCAAGCGGGATTGACGGTGAGGACATGCTGCTGGGAGCGAAGATCTTGGCTGTGGCTGATGTGGTGGAGGCCATCGCCTCCGATCGTCCCTATCGCCCCGGCTCGGGGACAGAGAAGGCCTTGGAGCATGTGGTACGTGCTCGGGGGGAGCTGTACGATGCGGAGGTTGTGGATGCATGTGTGCGGCTGTTCACCGAGCGCCGCTTCCACTTCTCCTGCGGGAGCTGAGAGCCTTCTGAGTGAGGTGACAAAAACGCTTGACGTGTTTCCCCTGCTGAGTGTAGTATGTATTACTCAATGGCCGCTTCTGCAGCTTGTCATGCGGATGCGGAGGAAGAACACGCAGGGGGGGCGAAATGGGCCGAAGTGCGCAAGCGCAAGTGACGGTGGTTCCGGCGGTGCGTCTCCTCCTCCTCCTGGGTTTGCTGTTGGTTGTGGTTGCCGGATGTGCGCGGATTGCGGCGGAGATCGACGGGTACTCGCCCAATGAGCCGGTTGAGGTGGAGGTTGGGGAAGCGGTGCGCCTATCGGTCACGTTCACCAACACCGGCAACCGGGCCCGTGAGTTCATCGCCCGGGCCTCTGTGGTGGATAGTCAGGGTGCAGTGGTCCGCTCTTACGAGAAAGTGCTGGACGAGCCGCTGGAGCCCAGGCAGAGGACCACGGTTAGCTGGGAGCACTCCGTGCGGCGGGAGGGCGAGTTCCTCTTGCAGTTCAGCTTGTGGAGGGATGAAGACACTCTGCTGAGCCAGCAACCTGACCAGTCACGGAGGCTGATTGCCGTGCGGGAGGCTGAGCCCGGACCTGATCCCGAGGGCCCTCCCAGTGAGGCCAAGTTCGTGATCGGAGACCGGGTGCAGGTGGTCGGCGCCCCGCTGCGGGTCAGGGTAGCGCCGGGCACAGGTGAGTCCGATGTGTCCAGCGAGTACTACCCGGGCAGCATGCCCGTAGGCAGCCTGGGCACTGTGGTCGATGGCCCCGCGGAGGCGGACGGCTACATCTGGTGGCGCATCGACTATGCCCGGGGTGTTGTCGGCTGGTCGGCCCAGGATTGGCTCGAGCGCCGGGAGGGGAACGGCTAGCGTTCAGCTGGGGAGATAGGGCACCTCCCGATTTGCGGGAGGGCCCACTGGGCGCCGCACACGCGGGGTCGCCCTTGGACTAAGCGCCGTCGCCGACAGCAAGGCGCGCATGTGGCGCATGTCTCCACCATGAGGAGCACGGGCCATGTCGCCCGCTTACGGCGGGTTACTCGTCGGGATGGTCAAAGGGAAGGCGGAGCACCGGCTGCCGGGCAGCGCGGGCGTCGTCGAGCCGACGCACGGGGGTGCTGTGCGGGGCCCCCTTCACAAGCTGAGGGTCTTCCTTCGCCTCCCGGGCGATGAGTGTTAGGGCTTCGGCGAACGCGTCCAGCACCTCTCGTGGTTCGGTCTCTGTGGGCTCGATCATCAGCGCTTCCTTGACGATGAGCGGGAAATAGACCGTCGGCGGATGGAAACCGTAGTCCATGAGACGCTTGGCGATGTCCATGGTGCGTACCTCGCCGAAGCCTTGGCCGGAGAGCACAAACTCGTGCTTGCACAGACTCGCGTACGGTAGTTGGAACACTTCCTGCAGCTTGACGCGCAGGTAGTTGGCCGCGAGCACCGCCCCTGCCGATACCTCACGCAGCCCCACGTCGCCCAGGGTGAGAATGTAGGCGAGAGCGCGCAAGGAGACCAGGAAATTGCCATGGTATGGGTGCACCCGGCCGATGGACCGGGGCCGGTCCCAGGAAAGGGAGAAGCCCTGGTCGTCTTGGACGACGTCCGGCAAGGGAAGATACGGAGCCAGACTCTCGGAGACGGCCAGCGGACCGGCGCCTGGCCCTCCCCCCCCGTGCGGGGTGGAGAACGTCTTGTGCAGGTTGAAGTGGAAGATGTCCGCGCCCATGTTCCCGGGAAGCGCGCGACCGAGGAACGCGTTCAGGTTCGCCCCGTCGAAGTAGGTGAGCCCTCCTGCCTCGTGTACGAGGCGGCTCACCGCGGCGATCTCGTCTTCGAAGATTCCGAGAGTATTGGGAACAGTGAGCATGATCCCCGCGACGTCGGTGTCCAGGGCCTTCTTCAGAGTGTCGATGTCCACTGTGCCCCGGCGGGTGGACGCAAGGGACACCACCTCGAACCCGGCCATGGCCGCCGAGGCCGGGTTGGTGCCGTGGGCGGAGTCGGGAAGGAGCACCTTGCTGCGCGCGGGGAGTTCCCCGCGCTCCTGGAAGTACTTCTTCAAAAGGAGCATCCCGGTTAGCTCGCCGTGGGCCCCGGCCGCCGGTTGCATGGTGATGGCCGGCATACCGGAGATTCTCTTCAGAAGCTCTCCCAGTTCCCACAGCACCGCCAGCGCTCCCTGGGTCTGCTTCTCCGGGAGGGCCGGATGGAGGCCGGTGAACCCAGGCAGGCGAGCCAGATCCTCGTTGAGCTTCGGGTTGTACTTCATGGTACAACTACCCAACGGGTAGAAACCGCTGTCTACTCCGTAGTTGAGGCGCGAAAGCGCTGTGTAGTGACGGACTAGCTCCGGTTGGGAAACCTGTGGTAGGCGCGGGCCGTGCTTGCGGCGGGCGCCCGCGGGAATGAGGGACAGCAGGTCTTCGGTGTCTCTCTTCGGAGACGGCGTACTGGCGGCGCGGCGCCCGGGGGCGCCGACATCGTAGATCGTGGCCAAGGTCAGTTCCCCCCTTCCAGCGTAGAGACAAACAAATCCAGCTCCTCGTCGGTCCGTCGTTCGGTGACCGCTACGCCTAGCGCCCTGTGCAGCCCGGCCCGGGCAAAGGCCTGCGGCGGGAGCACGGCGATTCCCGCCTTCTGCAAGCGTTCGGCAGCGTCCTCGGCGTCGGGGCAGCGCAGGGCGAACTCGTGGAAGAACGGCCCGTCGCAGGCGAGCTCGTATCCTGGGAGCTCCTGCAGGCGTTTGGCCAACTCGTGGGCCCGTTCCATGCTCGCCAGGGCTACCTCACGCAGTCCCTCCGGCCCCAGCGCCGCCAGGTACACAGTGGCCGCCAGGGCGCACAGGGCAGAGTTCGTGCAGATGTTCGACGTGGCACGTTCCCGGCGGATGTGCTGTTCTCGTGTCTGCAAGGCCATCACATAACCTTCGCTTCCGTCGACATCCAGGGTGCGACCGGACACTCTCCCCGGCATCCGCCGCAAGTGTTCGCTACGGGTGGCAAACAGCCCCAGAAGGGGGCCTCCGAACCCGAGTGGAATGCCCAGGGGCTGGCCTTCGCCGACCACGATGTCCGCGCCGAACGAACCCGGAGGTTCCAGTACGGCTAGCGCTACCGGGTTTACGCTCACTATGAGGAAAGCCTTCCCCAGCTGGTCTTTCAGTCCGGCCAGCTCCTCCACGCAGCCGAAGTAGTTGGGTTGGGCCGCGACGAGGGCACACACTCCCGCGGGTATTCCCTTAACCTGCATCCGGCCGTCGGCTCCGAAGGGAATCTCCTGTACGCTGAGTCCAGCCCCCCAACAGTAGGTGTCCAGCACTTCCCTCGTCCACGGGCTGAGCGCGCGGGGCACTAGCACTGTATTACCGCCTGTGACCCTGTGCGCACACAGTACAGCCTCCGCCAGCGCAGTGGCCCCGTCGTACATGGAGGCGTTGGCCACCTCCATCCCCGTGAGCTCGCAGAGCATCGTTTGAAACTCGAACATCCATGTAAGGGTTCCCTGGGACACCTCCGCCTGGTACGGCGTGTACGCAGTGAACAGCTCCCCCCGAGAGAGGACGTGGCCGACCACCGCCGGGACGTGATGGTCGTACAGCCCACCTCCGAGGAACGGAATCAGGTCCTTTCCCGAGGACTGTTCTCCGAGCGCCTGGACATACCGTCGGACCCACTCTTCGTCCCGCGGCGGGAGGCCCGTGGTCGGGCCCTCGTGTCGCAGGGCGCGGGGGATATCGTTGAACAGCTCTTCTACAGTCTCCGCGCCCACCGCCTCGAGCATGTGGCTGATGTCCTCCGGCGTGTGGGGGATGTACTCAGCCATCAACCCTCCTCAATCAGCTTCTCGTAGGCGTCGGCGTCCAGGAGATCGTCCAGCTCGCCCGGGTCATCCATCCGCAGCAGTGCCACCCAACCCTCCTCGTAGGGCGACTTGTTCAGGAGGTCGGGGGTCGCCTCCAGGGCGCTGTTAACCTCGACCACATCGCCTGTCACGGGGGCCAGCACCTCCCCGACTGCTTTCACTGACTCCACCGTGGCCAGCTGCTCTCCTTTGCCCAGATTCTTCCCCTCCTCGGGGAGTTCCACAAACACAATGTCCCCGAGCTGTTTCTGAGCATGGTCGGTGAGGCCCACGCGGACGTTGTCCCCGTCCCGCAGCGCCCACTCATGGTCCTTGGTGTACTTACGGTCCTTCGGTGTCATGGATGCCTCCTTTTCGGTCGGTCATTGTGCCCCACATACTGCCTCTGCTGAAGATCCTCGCTAGAAAGGCACTTCCTCCGGCTGGCGCGACGGCGAGCTGAAGCTCGCGTACTGCTTCACGAAACGAAGGATGAACTTGCCCAGCGGCCCGTTGCGGTGTTTGGCCACGATTATCTCCGTGTCCGCTACCTGAACGCTCTGCGCCGGGTCCTCATAGTAGTCGGGCCGGTAGATGAACACCACCATGTCTGCATCCTGTTCGATGGCTCCTGATTCGCGTAAATCCGACAGCTGGGGGCGCTTCGTCTCTCGGCGCTCCACGGCCCGATTGAGCTGTGAACAGGCGATCACAGGCACGTCGAGTTCCCGGGCCAGCCCCTTCAACGAGCGGGAGATATAGGAGATTTCCTGCTCGCGGATGTCGGTGCGCACCCCAGCGTCTATGAGTTGCAAGTAGTCAACAACTATCAAGTCCAATCCGTGCTCGGAGTTCATTCGACGGGCTTTGGAGCGGATGGCCAACACGGCGGCCGCCGGCGTATCGTCCACCAGGACGAGCGCGTCGTTGATGTGCCCCGCCGCCTCGGCGATTTGTCCCCACTTGGCCGCCGGTAGGTATCCGGCACGTAGCTTGTGCAGATCGACGCGCGCTTCGGCGCAGAGGATTCTTTCCAAAATCTGTTCCTTGGGCATCTCCATGGAGAAGAAGCCCACGTTCTTCTTCTGGCGGAGGGCCGCGTTGCGGGCGATGTCCAGCGCCAGCGAGGTCTTCCCTGTCCCCGGGCGCCCCGCCAGGACCACGAGGTTGGAAGGGTGGAGTCCCGAAGTCAAGGCGTCGAATTCAGCAAAGCCCGTAGAAAGGGAGCGCGCCGGACGCCGCTCGGGATCCTTGTGCAGCTCCTCCAGCCGGTCCACATGGTCCTGCAGAAAGTCCCGCAGGCTCCAGTATTCCTGTGCGGTGCCTCTCCTGGACAGCTTATAGATGAGCTCCTCGGCCCGATCCAAAGCCTGCTCGAGCTCCATGTCTTCCTGGTACCCGAGCTCGGCAATCCGTGCCCCCCCGTCGATGAGTCCGCGCCGTACCGCCTTCACCTCGACGATGTCTACGTAGTGATCAAGCGCCGCCACCGTTGTAACCCGCGACAGAAGCTCGGTCAGGTACGAGCGCCCGCCCACTTGGTCGAGCTTCCCTTGCTCCTCCAAGTAGTTGGCCACGGCCAGGGTGTCCGGGGCGTCGGCCTTCTCGTACAGCCGCAGGATCCCCTTGTACACTTCCTGGTGCGCCTTGAAGTAGAAATGATCTGGGCGCAAGCGCGGCGCGATTCGCGGGAGCGCCTCCTGCGGTTCGAGCATGGCCGAGCCCAGCACTACTTGCTCGGCCTCTTTGTTCCTAGGTATTGGTCGGATTCCCTCATCTATTCCTTCGGCCATGGCTTGACCATGTTAACGCTGCCCTTGGCGCGGGCCAAACCAGCGGGGAAGCGTTGTGGTGGTGGTATTCGGCGGCTATACTTCCCCGGCGAGTGGGACACGCGATCTGCGAGAGGAGGAGGAATTAGTGACGCTCCTGAATATGAAGGAACTTCTGGAATGTGGCGTGCACTTCGGCCACCGCACCCGTAAGTGGAATCCCAAGATGGCCCGGTTCATCTACACCGAGCGCAAAGGGATTCACATAATCGATCTTGGCCAGACCCTGTCCAATTTTGAGCGAGCATACAACTTCGTACGGGAGCAGGCCAGCATGGGCAAGGATGTCTTGTTCGTGGGCACGAAGAAGCAGGTGCAGGGGACCATCGAAGAAGAAGCCGCACGTTGCGGGATGCACTACGTGAACCGCCGCTGGCTGGGTGGTGCCCTGACGAACTTTCAGACTATTCGCCGGCGGATCATGCACATGGTGACCCTGGAGACGAACTTCGAGGAAGGCAAGTTCGACCGGCTGCTGCTCAAGGAACGGGTGAAGCTGCAGAAGGGACTCCGCCAGCTGAAGAGGAACCTGGACGGACTGAGAGATATGACCAGCCTCCCGGGTGTGGTGTACGTGGTTGACCCGACGGTGGAGATCAACGCCGTGCACGAGGCGAACTTGTTGGATATCCCCGTAGTGGCCATCTGTGACACGAACTGCGACCCGGACGTAATCGACTTCCCCATTCCCGGAAACGACGATGCCATCAAGGCTACCCGTCTGATCACAGCGAGGATCGCCGACGCGGTGCTGGAGGGCAGGGAGGGACTGCAGGCTGCCGAAGCCTCCCGCGTGTCGGCCGCAGAGCCCGCTGCGGAAGAAGCGGCGGAGTCGGAAGCGGTTGTCGCAGAGGAAGCTGCCCCGGAGGCGGAAGATGACAGCTCTCCCGTCGAGGACGTGCCCGAGCACGTGACCGAGCAATCCGTCGAGGAGGAAGAGAAGGAGCCCGCCGAGGCGGCCGAGCCCGTTGCAACGGCGCCCGAAGAGGAGGGAGCGCCGACGACGTTGGAACAGCCCGAGGAGGACCCTGCCGAGGAAAAGAAGGAGGGCTGATGGAAGTCACCGTGGAACTAGTCAAGAAGCTGCGAGCCGAGACAGGTGTTGGCATCATGGACTGCAAGGAAGCCCTCAACAAGGCCGACGGGAACTACGACAAAGCGAAGCAGATCCTCCGCACCGAAGGCAAGGAGTTCCTCGCCCGGCAGACGCGGGAGGCGAAGGAAGGCCAGGTAGGCGCCTACATCCACCACTCGGGCAAGGTCGGCGTGCTGGTGGAGCTTGCCAGCAACACTGACTTCGCTGCTAACTCGAAGGACTTTCAGACCTTCCTCAAGGACGTGGCCATGCAGATCGCTGCCTCCAAGCCCCGCTGGGTGAGGCCGGAGGACGTCCCCGAGGAGGTTCTGCAAGAGGAGCGGGAGGTTCTGCGCCAACAGGCGGAGAAGGAAGGGAAGCCCCCAGCGATCGCAGAGAAGATCGTAGAAGGGCGCCTGCAGAAGTTCTTCGAGGAGAACTGCCTGCTCAAGCAGGAGTACATCAAGGACCAAAGCCTCAAGGTAGAGGACATCCTCGGGGAGCTTGGCGCCAAGCTGGGAGAGAGCATCGGCGTGCGGCGGTTCGTGCGGTACGAGATAGGGGAAGAGTGAGCGAGGCCAAGCCAGTCAGCCGGGCGGTCCTCAAGCTGTCCGGCGAGGTGCTACGAAGCGATAGTGGGCCCCTGGATGAAGGGGCCCTCGTATTTTTTGCCCGGGAGATCGCCACTGCCCGCAAGGATGGGTACCAACTGGCAGTGGTCCCGGGGGGCGGCAACGTCGCCCGCGGCTCAGCCTTGCCTCACCTGCCCGCCCACGCCGGCCACACAATCGGGATGTTGTCCACCCTCATCAACGCCGTGGCCCTACGGGAGGCGTTGAGCGCACAGAGCGTTCCCGCAACAGTGCAGTCCGCCCTCCCCTGCCCCGGCGTTGCGCAGCCCGTGGACGTGTGGGCCGGGCGCAAGGCCCTGGCTGAAGGCGACGTGCTCATCCTGGCCGGAGGAACGGGGAGCCCGTTCGTGACCACGGACACCGCAGCTGTGATCCGGGCCTTGGCCCTGGACGCCGAGCTCGTGGCCAAAGGTTCCAAGGTGGACGGGATCTACGACTCCGATCCCCAGACGAACGACCACGCGGTGCCCATCCCTTGTCTCACCCACGCAGACTACCTCTCCCGCGGACTCAAGGTCATGGACGCCGCAGCTGTGGCCATTGCCCAAGGGCACAAACTGCCTCTGCTCGTGTTCAGAGTGACTAAAGCAGGTTCCCTGCTCGCTGCCCTGCGCGGGGATACCGGTTCCCTAATCGGTGGGCAATAGGCAACACTACCGGACTGATTCCCCCTGCCCGGCCACCAGGGAGGCCAGATCGGGAGCCACCCACGTCGGGCATGTGCCTTGAGCTCGAGCCGTGTCCAGGTCTCCCACTCCGGAGAGGACCAGCGCTGTGTCCATCCCCGCAGCGGCGGCACCAGCGATGTCTGTCTCCGGCCGGTCGCCGACCATGAGCGCTTGCTCCGGCTCTACTCCGGCTACCTCGAGGGCGGCGCGAAAGGCCGTCTCCGAGGGCTTGCCCACGACGAACTCCGGAGGAAAACCCATCCCCTCGATCGCCCCTATCACAGCCCCGGCGCCGGGTACTTGTCCCGACTCTGTGGGAAACGTGTAGTCGCGGTTGGTGGCCGCGAAACGCGCCCCAGAAAGCAATGCCTGCAGTGCATCGGCAAGCTTGCTGTAGGTGAGCTGGCGATCCATCCCCGCCACCACCCACTCGGCCTCCTGAGGGTCGCAAATGGTGTGCCCTCGTGCGGCGAGCTCGGACACGAGGCCCTGTTCCCCTACCGGCCACACTCGCACAGGACCGTGCCGCTGGCGCAGGAGATGGGCGGCGACGAATGCGCTGGTGACAACCTGTTCGCGCTGTACGGGAAACCCCAAGGCCGCCAGGCGGCTGGCCACCGTCTCCCGTTCACGGGTGGAGTTGTTGGTGAGCAATACCACAGTGCCCTGCCTGGTGAGCCACTTCACTGCTTCAACTGCTCCCGGCAACGGGGCCCGGTTGCGCACGAGCACTCCATCAATGTCCAGAACGAACGCCGCGTACCTATCGAGATCCATGGCTGGTGATGTTAGCCTACCTGTCCTGTGCCCGCCCATTGCGCGGACATTGCCGCGGGCCTAGAATGAGCTGGTCCGGAGGGATGGTCGAGCGGCCGAAGACGACGGCTTGCTAAGCCGTTGCTGGGGTAACTCTCAGCCGTGGGTTCGAATCCCACTCCCTCCGCCAGCGCCCGTAGCTCAGTGGACAGAGCGCTGCCCTCCGGAGGCAGAAGTCGCAGGTTCAAATCCTGCCGGGCGTATAGAAGTGTCCTTGCAGAATGGCTTTGCGCGATACGCCTGACGGGGCTGACGTGGTGGACACAATCGTTGCCGCCCGATCGTTGCAGGAAAATGGGTGTCCAGCAATCCCGGTGTGTATGGGGTACTTCGTAGACGACCTCCGTCTCTTCGTTCCGGATCCTGACCCTCAGGTCGAGCTGATCTCGAACAACCCGGTGAGGAGTCCGCTGGGTCCTGTTGAAATGGCCGGGGTTCCCGCCTAACCTTACAAGTAAGTCGGATAGGAGGTCGTCATGGGGCAGGCTGCTACCACCACGCTGTCCTCGAAGGGGCAGGTCGTGATTCCGGAGGGGATCAGATCCAAGCTGGGCCTGAAGGCAGGCACGCAGTTCGTGGTGCTCGCCGAGGGTGACGTCGTGATCTTCAAGGTGCTCGATCCACCGAAGCTGGGCGAGTTCGACACGCTGGTGAGGCGCGCTCGACAGGCTGCGAAGGAGGCAGGGCGAAGCAAGCGGGATGTGGACGCGGCGATCGCCAAGACTCGAGGAGCTAGGTGAAGGCGGTACTCGACACGAACGTTGTGGTGTCTGGTGTCTTCTTCGGAGGGTTGCCTGGTCAGCTGCTGTCGGCTTGGGCCAAGGGAGCGTTTCACTTGGTCGTGTCGGAAGAGATCTTCGAGGAGTACCGACGGGTCGGCGAGGAGTTCAGCCGCGGCCATCACGAGCTCGAGCACACATGGAAGGCTGTTATCAACCTGATCGCAGTACACAGCAACTTTGTCACTGCCCCCTCGCTTGGTGAGCAGGTAAGCGATGATCCGGACGATGACAAGTTCCTTGCTTGCGCTTGGGCATCTGGGAGCGAAGTGGTCGTCTCCGGAGATCGGCACCTTCTGGCTATGTCCGGATGGAACGGGATCGAGGTCATCAGGCCGAGGCAGTTCTGCGACCGTCACCTGAAGCGATCTTGATGCTGGAGTACCCCCCCCGAGCGCGAGGGGATATGGGGAGTTGATCGGGTAATCTTCGTTTGTTCGAATCTCAGCTAACCTCGATCGGGGTTCGAAAGTTGTCCAGTAGGGCGTACCAGCTCCGCAAACGCCCTTCTACTCAAGAATACAGCACATTGGGGCTTAGAGGATTGGAACCGCGGCCCTGGTGGGAATAGCCCGCGCTGTTGAAACCGACTCAAACAGGCCCTGAGGGTTTCCGGATGATCATCGATCGCAAGGTGCTGATCGCGGGCCACCTGATGGGTTCAGCCCCATCTATCCCGATGATAAGCTCTTTCTGAAGGTAATTCTTGCTCGTCGCCCAGGGTCTGCTTTGTCGCAGATCACGGCTCTCAACCCTTACCTCTTTCAGGGAGCAGAGCACTCACTCGCTGAGGCTCTTGAAGAAGCGAACGAGCGGAAGTCCGACGTACCCGGCCTTCTCGTAAGCCCGCCGGGCGGGAGCATGGGAT
>PWTL01000016.1 GCA_003562845.1 Candidatus Acetothermia bacterium | reverse complement strand
GCGCAGTTGCGGCCGCGCGGGCACACGCCTCTGCTTCGGCTTGGGCTGTTGCGGCTGCGGAGGCCGCTGCCTGCGCTTGGGCGCTCGCTCCGGCCACGGCTTGGGAGAGCGCAGCGGCCATTGCCTCAGCGGAGCTCCGGGCACGGCTGTGAGCGGAGGCCGCTGCCTGAGCGCTCGCACGGGCTGTCGCCTGGGCTTCGGCCACAGCTTCGGCCATGGCCGCTGCTGCCGCCTCGGCCCTTGCGCACGCCCGCGCTGCGGAAGATGCTTGGGCCTCCGCCTGGGCCTGTGCCTGGGCCAACGCCTGGGCCGACGCGCGCGCTGCAGCCTGAGCTCGGGCGCAGGCTTGGGCGATAGCTGTCGCTTCACCCTCTGCCCACGCTTGCGCCTGGGCGATGGCTTCGGCGGTTGCTTCTGCGGCCGCCTGCGCCTCCGCATACGCCAGGGCGCAGGCTTGGGCCTGGGCTTGGGCCGCAGCTCGGGCTTGGGCAATGGCCTCGGCCGCGGCTTCAGCCTGTGCCTCCGCGCGGGCCCGAGCTGCAGCCACTGCCCGGGCCGCCGCTTGCGCCTCAGCGTAGGCAGCGGCCGCCGCGCTCGCTTGTGCATCCGCGCGAGCTTGGGCTGCCGCAGCTGCTTCCGCCCGGGCCATGGCTGAAGCCTCGGCTAGTGCGGTGGCTTGAGCAGCGGCCTCGGCAGCTGCGCTGGCCTGGGCAGTGGCGGTGGCGATCGCTTCCACTACACCGCCCACCTCCGTCACCACCTGACCGCACGGCACGTCAGTCTGGATGCGCTCTTGCACCAGTCGCGCGGTGTCCTGGGCCTGGGAGTAGGCTTGTGCTGAGCTGGCCGCCTGGGCTTCGGCATAAGCGCGAGCGGTGGCGATGGCATTGGCTCGAGCCGCCGCCGACGCTGCGGCCTCAGCCACAGCACGCGCTTCCGCACGCGCCGTAGCCGAGGCTCCTGCCGCAGCGTGTGCTTGGGCCTCGGCCTCAGCTTCAGCCAACGCCAGCGCTTGGGCAACGGCGGAGGCGTACGCGCGCACGTTGACGGCCGCCTGTGCACACGCCGTGGCGCTGGCCTCAGCATTGGCCTGCGCCTGGGCTACCGCACCGGCGACAGCCTCTGCGTAGGCGAGGGCCTTCGTTTGCGCCTGGGCGCAGGCGGACGCTGAAGCTCGCGCGTCGGCCTGTGTTGAGGTGCAGGCCTCGGCGAACGCATCCGCCGCCGCTTGGGCGTCGGCTGACGCCTGTGCACACGCCGCCGCGCTGGCTTGAGCACGGGCCACGGCGTCCGCGCAGGCCTCGGCGAATGCAGCTGCCTCTGCCTGGGCCAGAGCGCTTGCTTCCGCCGTACTGCTGGCGGCAGCCTGCGCCTGGGAAGCCGCGTCCGCGGCTGCGCGGAGGAACACGGAAACATCTAGTTCGTCCAGGAGTGCCTGGGCATCGTCTGCTGCCGCTTGTGCCTGGGCCGCGGCCTGAGCGGCAGCTTGCGCCTGTGCTTGGGCCATGGCCACGATATCGGGGAGGAAAGGATCGTGCTCAGTGTTCTGGGCCAGGGCCAACGAGGTAGCTGCAAGCAGCGCAGCAAACATACAAGTGATGATCTGACGAGCATTCATAGTACACCTCTTCAACACGCAAACGGTCCGTTCGCAGAGCGCCACTGGAAGGGCCGACTCCGCGAACAGGAGTCTCAACAACACGCTGGAGCCGGGACGAAGCGAAGGCGACAGCCTTGCGGGGCATGTGAGACCAAGCGGCAGTACTGGTACTGAGGGTGATAGCATGCGCCCCATCAATCCCGTTTACAGCCCCTGGAGCTTGGTTCGCCGGGACGAGCCCGGTGGACGGTTCGGGCGGAGCCGCACGCCTTGGGCCAGGCCCGTCTCACCCCCCTGTGGTTAAGGTAGACGGAGCACAGTACATCAGGCGCCTGGAGCGTGTCAAGGAGAGGCTCTCTTCTCCGGGAGTGAGCCAGGCTGTTGCTGGCGCTGTCTAGAGGACGGCCGATGCGGGCGTCCCCTGTTCACGGGGCACAAGGCACGTCTCTTCTGCCGGCGTGTCCTTTGCCATTTCCTGTACAAAGCGGATGATGATGTGCTCGGGAGGAGGGGCAATGGGCGCGGACCGGCGGCTGTATAAGGGACGCTTGATCTCGGTGGAACGGGTGGACACGCCCGCGGGCGGGCGCGAGATCGTGCGCCATCCCGGAGCCGTGGCCGTAGTTGTCCAGGATGAGGAGGGGAAGGTGCTACTGGTACGCCAGTTCCGGGCGCCTGTGGGGGGCGAGATGTGGGAGATACCGGCGGGCACAATGGAGCCGGGGGAGAAGGCTCTCACCACCGCCAAACGTGAGCTGCTAGAGGAAACAGGCATATCGGCGACGAGCTGGTCGTTCTTGGGGACGATCTTTCCCACGCCCGGCTACTCGGACGAGCGCATTCACTTCTACCGCGCCCAGGGCATCTCCGGGAAGGTACAGGGCAGCTCCGAGGTGGCCGAGGCCCGTTTTTTCGCCCGCAGGGAGATCCTCGACCTGGTACAAGACGGCTTCGGGGACGGCAAGACGCTGGCGGCGCTTGCCCTATTGGACTAGAGGAGCAAGATCCAGCCTGTTGATGGTGTCGCCCCCTCTCGAACACGGGTGGTAGCGCGGCTAGTCTGCGACGCCTGCGTCGGAGACTAGCTCCGCCGCTACCTCGACAACCCGTAGAACCCCCAACTAGCGTTTCTTGAGGACTTCTAGCTTCTGCAAGCGTCCGCTATCGATGAGCTCCGCACCTTGCTCTCTCAGCCTGAACTTCTGCACCTTTCCCGAGGGGGTCATAGGAAACTCCGGAGCTACCACAACATAACGGGGCACCTTGAACCCTGCGACACGTTGAGCGCAGAACTCGGCGACTTGTTGTGGCTCCACTGTGTGTCCCTCGCGAGGGATGATGAAGGCCATCGCCACCTCGCCCATGACTTCATCCGGAACACCGATCACGGCCACGTTCTGTACTCCAGGGTGGGTGAACAGAACCTCCTCTATTTCCGCCGGGTAGACGTTGAACCCGCCGGTGATGATCATATCCTTCTTCCGGCCGACGATCCGCACGTAGCCGTCCTCGTCGATGGTGGCAAGGTCCCCCGAGTAGAGCCAGCCTTTCTCGTCGATCATCTCCTCAGTTGCCTGGGGGTTCTTCCAGTAGCCGAGCATTACGTTGTCCCCTCGGCAGGCGAGCTCCCCGGCATCCCCCACTGGGAGCGGCTTGCGTTGGTCATCGACAACGCGCACTTCCACCCCGGGCAGGGGGCGGCCGACTGTCTCCACCCGCCGCTCGACGCTGTCCTCGAAGCGGGTCATGGTGATGACCGGGGAAGCCTCGGTGAGGCCGTAACAGATGCACGCATTGCAGCCGAGCTCATCTATGGCCCCACGCATTACCTCGACGGGGCAAGGAGCGCCGGCCATGATCCCGGTTCGCAGTGAGCTCAAGTCGTACGGTCTGCCTTCCCGCTGGGCGGCTCGTTGTGCCTCGAGCCATTGCACGAACATAGTGGGTACGCCGTACAGAACGGACACGCCTTCATCTTGGACCAGCCTCAGGGTCTCCTCCGGTCGAGGGACAGGCATGGGGAAGATCGCCGCCCCCCAGGTCACCGCCCCCAGGATGCCCATCACGCAGCCGAAGCAGTGGAAGAAGGGTACTACCAGGAGGAACTTGTCCTCCGGGGTCGTCTTGAGAACTTCGGTTATCTGTCGAGCGTTCTCCGCCATGTTATGGTGGGAGAGCATTGCTCCTTTGGGGCTTCCCGTGGTCCCGGAGGGATATAGAATGAACACGCACCCTCGCGGGTCGATGGCGCTTTGTCTCCTCTCCAGTTCAGCCAGCGCCCGTTCGTCTTCCCCCAGTTCGAGCACTTCCCCGAAGGACCGCGCTCCTTCCGCCTGCTCCCCGACGGCGATCATCTCTGCCAGCTCGGGGAGATCGTCCTGTACATCCCGCAGCATCCCCGCAAAGTCGATGCCCAGAAACCCCGGAGTGAAGAACACGGCCTTGGCCTCGGAGTTGGCCAGGATATAGCGAACTTCGTTTGTCTTGTAGCGGGTGTTCATCGGCACGACAACGCCACCGGCCCTGGCGATGGCGAAGTACGCGCTGATCCACTCCGGAAGGTTGGGCATCCAGATGGCCACCTTGTCCCCGGGCTCAATCCCCATCTTTATCAGCCCCGCTGCCAGACGGGTTACTGCCTGCGAAAGGTCGCCATAGGTAGTAGTCTTTCCCTCGTAAACTACCGCTGGGTGCTCCGGATACTGAGTGGCCGTCTCCTCCAGCACCTGGGCCAGGGTACGCATCCATTCCACCTCTCTCGAATTGTGATTCCGTGCCAGTTTAGAGGGAGCGCGGCTCTCTCGCCAGCAGCGAACGGGGGTAGCACCCTGTGCGGCGATAGAGAACGAGCGGGCCCTCCTATAAAATGACCGCAGGGGACTGTGCTCAGGTACGGAGGGATGGCCGAGCGGACGAAGGCGGCGGTCTTGAAAACCGCTGGGCGAAAGCCCCGGGGGTTCGAATCCCTCTCCCTCCGCCAGGCTGTTTGCGGTTAGTGCCACTTGTTCCAGTGCAACCGGCGGGTCCCGATCCCTACCGGGGCCAGCAGCACTATAGTCAGAAACCACAATCCGGCCGCTTGCCAATAGCTGAGCGGCTCAAGCAGGCCGAAGTGTCCCACAACGATGCTGTTGAACAACATTTGAATCACCCAGCTGAAGAAGAAAAACGCGGCTACTCCGCCGCCGGTCACCAGCCCTACGATGCTGTGCATGACTGTACACCTCCTGTAGTGATCTCTACCTGTACTGCACGACTAACGCTGCTCTATCTGCGAGGCAGCGGCCAGTCTCTTCAAGAACTGCCGCAGCTCCTCAGGGCTTCGCAGGTGGAACCTGGCCTGGGAGGGCTTCAGTCCCACGCGGACTGAACAAGCCCAGTCCGGAAGTGCGGCGAATATGTCCTCGTCGGTGCGGTCGTCACCGGCGGCGAAGATGAAGTCCCAGTTGTCTTGCCCAAGCCAACGGGCCACCCCGCGGCCCTTGTTGATCCCGGCGTGCTTGACCTCTACGACGCTGTTCCCTTCCAGGATCCCCAGGTCAAAGTTCGCCGTCAGATGGGAGAGGTCTTCCTTTAACTCCCCAAGCCTGATGGCGCCGAACTCGTGGTCGGTCTTCCGGTAGTGCCACACTAGGGAGTAATCCTTCTCCTCCAAGAAGGACCCGGGGGTGCGGTCTACGTAGAACTCGAGTACATGGCGAAGCTCGTGTTTCCAACTGTCATCGAGCGGTTCCACAGTATGCCAGTCCTCCCCGACTGGTCGCAGCCACACTCCGTGCTCGGCTACGAGGCCTACGCTGAGGTTCCCGAACCAACGGTCGAGGGTGACGCGATCGCGCCCGCTGACCACCACGACTTCGCTCTCCTGCGGGGCCGCCAGTGTCTGCAGGAGTTCTATCAGCTCTCTGTCCGGGGAGGCCTCTTCCGGAATCGGGGCGAATGGGGTCAGCGTCCCGTCGTAGTCCAACAGGATGAGTCGGCGCTTGGCGCGGGTGAACCTGTGCACCATGTCTTCTTGGAGATCAGCTGTGAGGCGTTTTCCGCTGAGCTCCGCCTGCAGCGTCTTCACAGCATTCAACCCATCCATGAAGTCCTGAGCCCAGCGGACTACGTGGTAACGCTCCAACCTCCTGCGCAGGACCTGGTTTCGCGCGCGACGCTCCTCTAGGGGCATTTCCAGGCCCAGTTTGATGTTGTCTGCGATGGAGCTTGCATTGTTGGGGTTGACAAGTAGCGCCTCGGGGAGCTCCTTGGCCGCGCCGGCCATCTCGCTGAGGATCAGCACTCCGTCTTCGTCGGAGCGGGAGGCCAAGAACTCCTTGGCGATCAGGTTCATCCCGTCCCGCAGCGGCGTGAGCAGGGCCACATCCGCCAGACGGTACAAGGCCACCAGAGATTCGTCGGGCAAGAACTGGTACAGGTACCAGATGGGCATCCAGGAGATGGAGCCGTACTTGCCGTTGATGCGGCCCACGAGCTCATCCAGCCTGCGCTTCAGCGCCGCGTACTGCCGGACACCGGTGCGGGAGGCGATCGCCTTGAGTACGAGCGTTACCTTCTCTCTGTACTCTGGGTAGCGCTCCAAGAACAGGTCGAACGCCTCCAGTCGTTGGATGAGCCCTTTCGAGTAGTCCAGGCGGTCCAGGGATAGAATCACCTTGCGCGGGCCGATGAACTCGCGCATCCGGTCCATCTCCTCTTGCACTGCTGAGCTTTGGGAGAGTTTGCTGTAGCGCTGAAAGTCTATTCCCATAGGAAAGGCATCGACTCGCACCAGACGGTCCTCTGCCAACAGCACCAACTTCCCGGGGAAAACCTGATCGTGGCCCAGGAGGCGGCGTACAGTGGCGAAGAAGTGCCGCAGGTAGTCGTAGGTGTGGAAACCTATCAGATCTGCGCCCAAAAGGTTCTCCAGAATCTCCTCGCGCCAGGGAAGAAGTCGGAATACTTCCGAGGAGGGAAAGGGGATGTGCAGGAAGAAGCCAATGGTCGCCTCCGGCAGACGCTGGCGGATAAATCCTGGGAGGAGAAGAAGATGGTAATCCTGAATCCATATAGTGTCTTCAGGTTCGGCCACGTCTAGCACCGCGTCGGCGAACGCTTGGTTCACCCGCTTGTACGCCTCCCAGTAGTCGTCCCGGTACTCGGCGTAGAGTAGGAAGTAGTGAAACAGAGGCCAGATAGTGTTGTTGCAGAAACCGCGGTAGAAGAGGTCGAAGTCCCTGCGCTCGAGTACAACGGGCGCACATCCTTCCTCCTGCAGCCCTCGGCGTAGCCTTTGTTCGTCCTGTTCGTCTAGCTCCTCGCGGCTCATCCCGGGCCAGCCCACCCACAGGCTTTCGTAGTCTTTATAGAAGGAGCCGAGCCCGGTGGCAAGTCCTCCTATGCTAGGCTGGAAACTGAAGCCCTCCTCGTCTCGGGACACTGTCATTGGCAGTCGGTTGGACACGATGATCAACTTACCCAACGCGATCCCCTCCGCTTGACCTTACCCCACCAAGCGGGAGGCGGCCACCGCGGCACTCAGGCCGAGGGGTGTGCTTGATCTCGCTGAGTGTGTAGCCCCGTTCGCGGTGTTCCTCATCGACCCGGCGCCAGAAGTCTTCTTCGCGGATGAACCCGACAATCTGCAGTGTGGCGATGCTCCGTTCGCAGTCGTAGTCCGGCCGGTGAACCTCGAAGACTGTATCTGTATCTTGCTGCAGATACGCAGGGTTCTGCTGTTGCCAGGCCACGGCCAGCGCGTAAATGGTGTTCCTATCGAAGACGAACAGCGCGTCGGCACAGGGGTTCGAGCCACGTTCTCCAACACCGTGATAAGATCAGAGTAGTCCCAATTGCAGCTGAAACTCGTGTTGCTGCACCAACCGCTGGCTCAACCCACCCACAGCCGCAGGCGCGAGGCATACTTGCCGCCCCAATGAATCCGTTGCTGCGCGGTGCGCAGCACGCCGTCGAGGGAGTTGGGATTGCGGTCCCACTTGGGGAAGCTCGCGCTGGTCACTTCCAGGCCTATCCTGTGTCCTGGACGAAACGTGTGGCCTGCCGACCACATGTCTACCTCGTATTGCACCACCGCGCCGGGCTGCACCGGTCGCACTTCGCTGGGATCCGCCCGCAGATGAGCGCGCACAATCCCGTCACAGATGAGTCGGGCCGTGCCGTCCGGTTCTATATCTAGGAGCTTGGCCACAAAGTCGGTGGTCTCGCCGTCCGTCTCCGCATGCAGCACGCAGGACACCGGGCCGACGAGAGTGATCGGCTCCGTCAGCGGTGTGGAGGCGAACACCCGCAGATCGCCCCGGTAGCGAAGAGGAGTTTGGTCTGCCGGCCCGGGTTCCAGCCCGGCAACGGGAAACTCCCACACAGCCCCGCCCAGCGTGGGCGTAGGCCGCCGGGGATCGTAAGAGTACGAGGCCACACCCGCGACAACGGGTGCACGGATGCTCAACCCCTCCTCGGAAAGAAACAGCTCAAGGGGTTCTGCCCCAACCGGAGGCCATTGATCGACCTGTAGCCAGCGGTTCTCTCCGGTCAAGAAGAGTCGAACACGGGGCTGCTCTTCCTGTTGCCCTCCGGCTTCTCCTCCTTTCGTTCTGTTGAGGTACGCATCGAAGAAGTCCCCGATCTCCTTCGGCATGTCCAGGCGCGAGTGCGCTCCGAAGTCCACACCACAGAGTTCCGTCGGCCCTCGCAGAACGCCGTTATGGCTCCAGGGACCAACGATGAGTCTCTGGGGGCTCTCGCAGCGACCGGCAAAGCGCTCGTACAGCGCGAGGGT
>PWTL01000117.1 GCA_003562845.1 Candidatus Acetothermia bacterium | reverse complement strand
TGGCGATGATGCCCCGGCGGCCTGTGGACAACGCGCTGAGAACCACTCGAGGAATATGTGAAGATGGCAGTTTTTCTGCCACCACGGTCAGCAGATTCCTTCTGACTTTGGAGGGAGCCGTTTGAACGCGCGCACACACTACGCTGCTGGCAGGGCACAGGGTCCTATACAGAAGGCGTAGCGGACCGCCGACGTCCCTGAGCACCAGCCTGCTGCCGGGGCTCATGGTAGCCAGGATATTACTCACTACTCGGTCCCGAGGCTGCACATGGAGTGATACCCAGACAGCGTCAAAGGCGGAACCGTCGGCGTTCTCCCCATGGCCGTGCTCTATGTTGAGCTTCGAGTCCAGGCCCTCCTGCGATACTATGCGGCGCGCTGTGACTACTGCCCGTTCGCTACGGTCGATTCCCACCACTGAGCAGCCGAGGCGAGCGAGAGTCAGTGCCGTGAACGGGAACGCTCCGCACCCTACCTGCAATACGCGATGACCCGGCTTGACACGGGCGAGCTCAGCTTCCTCCAGTACCAGACGATCGTAGAACCTGTATCCGTAGCGACGGGCAAGGCCGGGCCAGCGGCAGTTCGCATGCTCGAGGGCAAGCACGCCGCGTCCCAGTGCCGCTCCGACATGGAGCCGAGGATCGGCAAAGCCGGGCCTCCTTCTGCGCCGTCCTCGCCTGCGCATCGCTAACCCTCCTCTTGGACGAACCGGCAAAGATCCCCCGCCAAATAGAGCGCCGAGCGCTCAAGCGCCCCCATGTGGTGCCACACCTGGGCACGGGGTGTGAGAGAGCAGGGCAGCCGGTCGTACATATCGCGACACCACTCAGCCGACTCGCGGACGACCAGCCGGGCCCCCGGAGGCTTTCCTGCTGCCAAACGGTGTAGCACTCCGAGCTTGGGGATCGTTTGCAGAGCGACTACCGCGACATCAAACGGGGGAGCACTGTGCGCGGCGTCGCCCAGCTGTATGTCCACGCTCCCTTGCAGCCCCAACCTGCGCACAAGCCGCCCGGCCTGGGCAACGGCCTGGGGGTCTCTATCTAGACATGTGATCCTCGCCCCTGTGTGGCGAGCAAGGAGCAAAGCGGTGAACGGAGCGGCGCCGCAACCAATGTTCAGAACACGATCGCGGGATTCGATCTCTGCGAGTGCGATCTCTCGTTCGATCACATGGCGGTAGGCGCGCCCATAGAGCGCCACCAGAAGTGGCAAGCCAGACATCCAGTGTTCGAGGCGCGAGGTGAAGCGGCCGATCGCCCCCAGTTGAGCTCCGCAATCGCCGGTCTTGCCCGGATGCACTGCAGCCAGTCCCGGCGTCGCGCGCACTATCCCATCTCCAAACATGGAAATCGGGGAGGGACCGCGGACGCCGTCCCCCGCACGTGTGGCGGGAGGAGCATCTCTGTCAGGAGAACGGCGACCAGGCTTCGAGCCCTGCAGGAGCGACTGCAGCAAGACCTCGTATGGCACATGGTGCAGCTGGAGATCCCTCCTCCTTTGATAATGATTGTCAATTTTTATTATCGCGGCGCGGGACTTCCCTGTCAACCCAAATCATGGAGCTCACAGGCGACGTGGGCCTGGCTACTGGGCGGTACGCAAGTCTGTGCTCTCGTCCAACAACAAATTCAGCGAGCGAAGAAGGTCGGTGTACCACGGATGTTGACGGATCTCGGACGGGAGTGGAAGCACCTTGGCCATCCGCACCAGAGACTCTCTCTCCCGAACCGCTTCCGAAAGCTTGGCGAACCCCGCCTCTAGTTCGCCCAGCCAAAGATGAGTCAGGCCGATGAGGGTCTTACTGGCGGTGCCCTGTGCGAGTTGTTGCTGTTCTTTGAGCAGCTCCTGCGCCTCGCTGTGCTGGCCGGCCATGGCCACGACCAGACTGCGGAAACCGCATATCTCCAGCCCCAGACGAGGTCGTTGCTGAGCATATCTTTGCTTGAGGTCATCCAGGTACTCAAGCGCACGATCATAGTTGCCTACCAGCGCGTCGGCAAGCAATACAGCCAGGCGCAGTCCCGGCCAATCGTCGTCTTGTTCTGCAGCCTTATCTAGCAAGGAGAGTGCCTCCTCCTCAGCCCCCGCGAATACCAAGGCCAGTCCGAAATGATGGCTGGGGAACGGGGCGCTTGTGTGCGCCGCGGCTGTGCGCAGCTCCGTCAGCGCCTCTTCGGTGCGTCCCACGCGGAGCAAGTGCTCACCGTACTCGGCCCGTGCTTGTGAGCCATCGGGATCGGTGGCAATCGCCTGTTTGAGTTCTGTTTCAGCCAATTCCCAGTCTCCGACAGCTTCGTGTGCATGTGCCAGGGAGATCCGGGCACGGGCGAATCCCGGGGCGAGCTCCAGGGCTCTGCGCCATTGGGCGATCGCCTCATCGTATCTGCCAACATGGTATAGCGTATCTCCCGCGACGGTGGCGATCGTGGGGGACAGAGGATCAAGCTGGAGCCCTTTCATGATCTCCTGCAAGGCCTCCTCAGTGCGCCCCGCGCTGAACAAGACGTTGGCCAGCCAGTGGTGGGCGGGCGCGTAGCTGGGGTTCAGATCTATCGCTTTCCGAAATGCCTGCTCGGCGGGGGACAGATCGTCTTCCTCTTCAAGCAGTACCAGTCCAAGAGAGGCATGTGCCTCGGCCAGGTTGGGATCCAGGGCTATGGCTTTCTCCGCTGCTTTGCGGGCTTCGTTGAGGGCGTCGCCCTTGGCCGCATAGCCCCAGTTCACCAGGACAGCATGGGCGTCGGCGAGACCAGCATAAGCAGACGCATAACACCCGTCTATCCGAATCGCCTCGCGGAACAGCTCAGCGGCTCGGCGCACCCCCTCCTCCGAGCGGCGGTTCCAGAAGTGACGTCCCTGCAAGTACAGCATGTAGGCATCTACATCGGGGGTGGGGTCGGGGCACGACCGAGGCCGGCCTCGACCGAGGAGCTCGACCTGTAACACTTCTGCCACCTGCTGGGCGATCTCTGCCTGCAGGGCGAACACGTCTTCCAGATTGCGGTCGTAAGCCTCCGACCACAGGTGTTCTTCAGTCCTTGCGTCTACCAGTTGCAGGGTTATGCGGAGGCGATGATCTGCCTTGCGGACGCTGCCCTCGACCACCGTCCCCACATTCAGTTCCCGCGCGATCTCCGCCACGGACTTCCGGCTGTCTTTGTATTTTGTGACCGAAGTCTGCGCGATGACCCGGAGAGAGGGAAGTCTAGATAGGGTATAGATGAGCTCCCCGGTCATCCCCTCTGCGAAATAGGCGTCCTCGGGACTCGGGCTGACATTGACCAGGGGGAGGACTGCGAGCCGTGTCCGTTCCGGCGGGACCTCGGGTTGCTCCTCCCAGGGGAAGACTACCCGGTATACCTCCAGCGGGGCGCTGACGTGCTTCAGCGCCTGCCGACCCATACTGACCAGGGGCAACCGTACCTTGTTCCAAACGTGCTCGTAGACTTGCGCGGAGACGCAGACTCCGCCCGGCCGCGCCAACGGCTCAATTCGTGAGGCGATGTTCATCCCATCTCCCAAGAGGTCGCCATCGCGGTCGACCACGTCTCCTACATGGATACCTATGCGCACGAGGACGCGCCGTGCTTCCGGGAGTCCCGCATTGCGGGAGTGCAGGGCCTGCTGAATGTCGATGGCGCAGTGTGTGGCGTCTACCGCGCTGGGAAATTCAACCAGGAGGCCGTCCCCCATACTCTTGATCTCCCGGCCCCTGTGTCGGGCGAACTGTGTGCGGAGCAGCGAACGGTGCTCCTCAAGAGCCTCCAAGGCGGCAGACTCATCCCTCTGCGCCATCGTCGTATAGCCCGCGATGTCGGTGACCATCACTGCCGCCAGCCTACGTTCTGTGCGGTTCATAAAGCGTCACTCCCCGCTTGATTATAGTCGGTGCTGCGCGTGGCCTCCTCGCGCGGGCACTTGTGGAGGGCTGGTGTTAGGGGTTTTCCTCGAGCGCCGTTCGGAGTTCATCCATGAGCTCGGCGATGAGTTCTTTGACGGAGACGATTGTGTGTATGCGATGGGCGTTCTGCCCGCAAAAGATGAGACCGTGCTCGACGTCTCCTCGGTAGGCGTTGAGCAGAGCTTTGGCAATGCAGAAACGGGCCTCGGAGGCCTTGCACGCTGTGAGGCATCGATAGGGACAGTGGACTGTTTGCTTGCCGGCCGCCTCCAAGTTCTGCAGGAATCTATTCTGTAGGGCCCGTCCGGGGAGGCCAACGGGGCTCTTGATGATGACGATGTCCTCCTCCGTGGCGTTGAGGTAAGCTTCCTTGAACTCGCGCGCGGCGTCGCACTCCCATGTACAGACGAAGCGTGTGGCCATTTGCACTCCGGCTGCGCCCAGTTTCAGCATACGGGCGATGTCGCGTCCATCATAGATCCCGCCGGCCGCGATCACGGGTATCCGCTTTTCGAACTTCTCCTCGTAGGGCTTGACAGTGTCCAGCAGCGGCGGCAGGAGCTTATCCAGGGTGTAATCCTCTGGCTGCTGGAGTTCCGTGGGAGAGAAACCAAGATGCCCCCCGGCCAATGGCCCCTCGAGGATGAAGGCGTCGGCAGTTCTCTGATAGCGCTTGGCCCAGGCGCGGAGGATCAACTCCGCTGCGCGAGCCGAGCTGACTATGGGCACGAGGTGCACTCCAGGGTCGGGGACCATGCTCGGAAGCCGCATCGGAAGACCGGCCCCGAAGACAACCAACCTTATCCCTTCTTCGACTGTCGCCCTCACCAGATCCTCGACGTTGCTGAGCGCGCCCATGAAGTTGACTGCCAGGATCCCGTCGGTCATCTTCCGCGCCTTGCGGATCTCCTCGCGCAACGCCGCTTGTGAGACTCTCTCGTAGTCCCGTCCGCCACGCTCGAGGTCGCCGAGTCCGACGCTGGAGATGGTGCCGATGCCTCCTTCCTCAGCCACCGCTGCCGCCAGGGAAGCGAGCGAGACTCGCACCCCCATTCCCCCCTGAACCAGGGGAATAGTGGCAGTGAGGTCCCCGATGCGAAGCGTGGGGATACTCATGGACACTGTTCCTCCCTAGGAAAACGCGAGACGACAAGACAGGCGTTTCCCCCACCGAAGCCAAAAGACTGGCTCATTGCCGTTGCCGGCTGCAGGAGCTCCGCGCCTTGAGTAACGTAATCCAGTGGGCAATCTGGGTCAGGGCTTTCGTAGTTGATGGTCGGGGGGATCCAGCCGGTGACCACGCTCAACACAGTGGCAGCGAACTCCACTGCTCCGGCGGCCGCGAGCAGGTGTCCGATCATCGACTTTATAGAGCTGATTTTGAGACTGTGGGCGTGCTCTCCGAACAGAGCCAGTACTGCTGCGCTCTCTATCCGATCGTTGAGTACGGTAGAGGTCCCGTGGGCGTTGATGTAGTCGACATCGGTGGGCACGATGCCCGCATCGCGGAGAGCCTCGCGCATCACGCGGATCATGCCGTCCCCGCTGGGATCGGGAGCAGTGATGTGGGACGCGTCCGCGGTGTTGCCGTACCCTACGAGCTCTGCGTAGACGGGGGCGCGACGGTTGAGCGCGTGGTCGAGACTCTCCAGAACGACAACGCCGGCTCCTTCCCCCATGACGAAACCGTCGCGGTCCTTGTCAAAAGGTCGGCTGGCGTGCTCCACGTCGTCGTTCCTAGAGGACATAGACCTCGTCGCGCAGAAGCTGGCAAAGGGCATGGGTGTTATGCTCGCCTCGGCTCCCCCGGCCAACATGACGTCCGCGTCCCCCCGTTCCACAATGCGAAAAGCGTCGCCGATAGCGTTGGCTCCGGTAGAGCAGGCCACGGAGGGGGCGGACAGCGGCCCTTTAAGACCGTGCTTGATCGATACCATGCAGGCCGCGGTGTTGATGAGGACTTTAGTGACGACGAACGGGCCCAAGGCCCGCGGGCCATCGGCCCGCAGTCGGGCATGCTCGGATTCAATCGTTCGCGCTCCGCCAATTCCTGAGCCGACTATCACACCGGCGCGACGCCCGTCATAGTCGCCCTCCTGGAGCCGGGCATCGCGCAGGGCCAGTTCTGCAGCCACGAGGGCGAACTGCGTGAATCGGTCCATACGCCGGACTGCCTTGCGGTCCAGCCAGTCTTCAGGGCGGAAGTCGTGGATCTCTCCCGCCATGTGTGAGCGGTAGTCCGACGGGTCGAACTGGCGCACCCGTGAAATTCCGTTCTTGCCGGCGAGCATGCTCTCCCAGAAGGCCTCACGTCCTATTCCCACCGGCGTCACCACGCCGAGGCCGGTCACGACCACTCGTCGCCGTTGCAGCACCCAGTGGTTCTCTTCTGCATAGCCCGAGCGTGCAGCGGTAGCAGCTTCACCTCTCATTGATATGGTCAGTCCCTCATCTCCGGCCATGAGCAGTCTTCCCCCGTGTGAAAGGCCGACACGTACCCTCTTCCCCCGTCCGCGGAGCAACCACACCGTCTAGCGCACGCCTCCTTTCAAGCAAAGCGTGCGTCGAGCGTAGCCGACGACAAGGGACAAGGGCAAGTGCGCCCCTCCGTCAGCGGCAACCTGCGGCAGCTACAAGTGCTGGCTGATTCTTACCGGGGTCTTCCTGGTGGTCTAACCCGTGGCCACCTTGTTGAAAGCAGACTGGACAATACCCATCCCCAACACCCCCAACAGCCACAGGAGGAGGAACGCCACGGCCCCGGACATCGCCCCGCGGGTCACGTGTTCCACTCCTTCGCAGAACTTCCACATCCACCAGATGTTGACTACGGGAATAAGGATGAGCCACGCTGTGGGGATGTTCGCTCCCCGGGAGTTCATCTCGGTCTTGCTTGTGACGAGCCAGTAGATGGCGTAGATGCCCAAAGTCACTAGAGACAGTACGATAACTCCCAACACGCTTCGCCTGTTCATCTTCGGTTCCTCCTCGTCGTGCGGGGACGTCAGTGCACGAGCTGGGTTGCCCGGCGGGGCCCCAGTTCCTCACAGTCCAGCACCGTATACCCCCGAACTCGTTACCAGGCATTATGGGCGCCTCGCCCTCGCCGACAACTCGAGGGTGCGGACGAAAATCTGGCACCTCGCTGGCGCGCGGGGGGGACGCTGGCTATCCTCGGTGCCATGGAGGACGCACATGTCAAGTAGCGGCAGAAGAAGCCCGGCGTGGCACTCGTTGGCGGAGCCGGAGCTGCTGCAGGAGATCTCCTCAGGGGAGGGAGGGCTTAAGTCCTCGGAGGTGCCGCACCGGCTGGAGCAGTTCGGTCGCAACACGTTGGAGGCGGATGTAGGAACATCTACCGTCGCTCTTGTCGCTCACCAGCTCCACCACCCGCTCATCTACCTCCTGGTGGGGGCTGCCGTCGTGTCGGCAATAGCCGGCCACTCGGTGGATGCGGTAGTCATCGGTGGCGTGGTGGCATTGAACACTCTCCTTGGAGCTGCACAAGAGTGGAAAGCGGATCGGGCCTTGGAAGCCCTTCAGCGAATGGCCTCCCCGCAGGCCCGCGTGCTTCGAGACGGTCATGCAGAGGAGATCCTGGCGGAAGACGTAGTCCCGGGGGATGTGCTGCTTGTGGAGACTGGGGACCGTGTGCCGGCGGACGCCCGCGTGCTGGAGGGCGCGGATCTGGCGGTCGACGAGTCTGCCCTCACGGGGGAGAGCGAGCCTGTGCGCAAGTCCGCCGGCGTGATAGAGGAGAAGACGCCTCTGGCAGATCGGTCCAACATGCTGTGGTCCTCCACTGCAGTCACCGCGGGGCGGGGTAAGGCAGTTGTTGTGGCTACGGGTATGGCCACCGCGCTGGGGGAGATCGCCGGACAGGTTAGGGAGACGACGCGCGAACAGACGCCGCTTCAGAGAAGGCTGGCCCGCCTGGGAACAGTGTTGGGTGTGGCCGGGCTCGGGTTGGCGGGAATCGTGTTTCTCATCGGGCTCTTCCGAGGGTTCGAACTGATGGAGATGATCCTGTTCTCGGTGGCTGTGGCCGTGTCGGCGATCCCGGAGGGCCTCCCGGCTGTGATAAGCGTTACCTTGGCCCTGGGTGTGCAGCGCATGGCCCGACGAAATGCGATCATCCGCCGCCTGCCGGCCGTGGAGACCTTGGGATCGACGACGGTCATCTGCTCGGACAAGACGGGGACGATCACCCGCAACGAGATGACCGTCACTGCGCTGTGGACTCGTCGCCACAGTTACAGCGTGACCGGATCGGGATTCTCTCCGGAAGGGAAGATTCATAGGGAAGACGAACGGAGCGCGGCCGGGGAACTGTGCCGCGAAGCGGAGGTTCTTCTGCAGTTGGGCGCGTTGAACAACAATGCTGAGCTGGTGCGCGAGGACGGAGCGTGGCGCGTTCGGGGAACTCCTACCGAGGGAGCTCTCCTCGTCGCGGCCGGCAAAGCCGGTATAGAACGGGCACAACTGGCAAGAAAGCGAGAACGTCTGGCCGAGATCACCTTTTCCAGCGATAGGAAGTACATGGCCACCTTGCATCCGACAGCGGACGGGGAGGGAGCCGTAGCTTTCGTTAAGGGGGCACCGGACAGAGTTATCGACTTCTGCACGCACGTTCTCGACGGGGGAGAGGTCCGCGAGATCACGGAGGAAGACAGGCTGGCCATCGAAGAGGCGATCGAGGGGTTCGCCGCCCGCGCCTTGCGGGTCGTTGCGGGTGCTGTGCGGGAGCTGGAAAGAGGGACGTCGGATCTCAGCGAACAAGACGTTGAGCAGGGGTTAGCCTTCGCCGGCCTGTGGGGCATGGTCGACCCGCCGCGGCCGGAGGCGATTCAGGCGATTGCCGACGCTCAGGGAGCCGGCATTCGTGTAGTGATGATCACTGGTGACCACGCAGTTACGGCGGCGGCTATTGCCCGGGAGGTCGGCATAACGGGGCATGGTGAGCAGGTCATAACCGGTAGGGAGTTGGCGGAGATGACCGACGAAGAGCTCTCCGAGCGCGTGCGCAACGTCGGTGTTTTCGCTCGTGTCACCCCTGCGGACAAGCTGCGCATTCTGCAGGCGCTCAAGGCACATGGGGAAGTGGTGGCTATGACGGGAGACGGCGTGAACGACGCTCCCGCACTGAAGGGCGCGGATATCGGCGTGGCTATGGGAGAAGCGGGAACCGAGGTGGCCAGAGAGTCGTCGGACATGATCCTCACCGACGATGACTTCGCGACGATCGTTCACGCGGTGGAAGAGGGGCGCGTCATCTTTGCCAACCTTCGCCGAGTGGTGTTCTTCCTCATCACCACAAACATCGGCGAGATAATCACCTTGACTGCTGCGTTGGCTATGGGTATGCCGCTTCCACTGACGGCGATCATGATCCTGTGGGTCAACCTGGTTACCGACGGGGCGTGCACCATACCCTTGGGGATCGAGCCCATGCATTGGGATGTGCTGAAGCAACCGCCACGTCCGCCTGGCGAGGGCGTGCTTACCGTCCCGGTGGTCAGGCGCATGCTCCTTCTGGCGCCGGTGATGGCGGTAGGTACGCTGGGGCTGTTTGCCTACGAGCTGAGAGCCGGAACGAGCGAACATGCGATGACGGTGGCCTTCACCACTTTGGCTGCGTTCCAGTGGTTCCAGGCGCTCAACGCTCGATCGACACGGCTTTCGGTGCTGGCGGTAGGGGTACTGTCTAACCGTTGGCTGTGGGCGGGGCTGTCGCTGGCGGTTGCGCTGCAGGTTGTGGTTGTGTACACGCCGCTGGGACACGAACTCTTCGGCACCGTCCCCCTCGCCGGGGAAGATTGGCTGCGCATTGTGCCTGTCGCAGCGTCGATCCTCATATTCGACGAGGTTCTCAAGGCACTCGGCGTTCACGGAAAGCGCCCCGCGACGACCCAGCGGTGAGCCGTATGTGGAGGTGATAGCATGAACCGTCAACTAGCAAGCCTTATTGTGGCGCTGGCGCTCGTTGTGGTGGGCGTGGTGTTTCTTTTGCAGAACCTTGGTGTACTCCCTGGAGAGAGCTCGGCGGTGGGCGGCGGGCTGTTTGCGGCCGGGGGATTGTCCTTGCTGTGGGTGTTCGCGCGGGATCGTGAGCGGTGGTGGGCCGCGATTCCCGGATGTACTCTTCTGGGACTGGCAGCTGTCGCCCTGGCGGGCCGCCATCTTGGAGTGTGGTCGGGCTCGGTGTTCCTCGGCTCGATCGCTGTGAGCTTCTGGCTGATCTACGGGGCGTGGCGGGAGATGTGGTGGGCGCTCATTCCAGGCGGGGTACTGTTGACGCTTGCCGTCGTGGCCGGTGTGCCGGGTCAGCACTCGGCCCCGGTTCTGTTCCTGGGGTTGGCGGTCACGTTCGCGGTCGTGGCCCTTGTGCCCACGGCTGAAGGCCGCCAGAACTGGGCCTGGATTCCCGCTGCAGCGTTGACAGGTGCCGCGGGGTTGGTGTTCTTTGATCTGGAAGGGCAGTTGCGCCTCGTGTGGCCGGCAGCGCTGATTGTTGCCGGGGCGTACATCATCCTGCGTGCCCGCACCCCGCGGCGCCGGTAAGGCACTTCCCCCTGAACCGACCGCCGTGCAGTTGCCCTGTGAGCAACTGCCGCGAGACGGCGGTGTTCTGCATAGGCACAGCATGCTGTGTAGCCTCACCTCACGGGCCGTGCCCTGAGGTGTCTCTCGATGACGCTTGTATTCCCGCCATGGGCTCTGGACAATCGACAGGCACGACAAACAAAGGCCATATATGGACACGACCACAGTGGTAGTCACTGCAGCAGGGGGACTGGCCCTGTTCCTGTACGGGCTGCGGGTCTTGAGCGGTGCGCTCTCTCGGGCCGTCGGCGAACGGATGCGGGCGCTGCTGGAGCGCATCACGGGCAAGGCGTACCGGGGCGTCCTCGTGGGTACAGTCACCGCGGGAGTGTTGCAGTCGAGCAGTATGGCCAACGTCCTCCTGATAGGGCTGCTCAACGCCGGCGCATTGTCCCTGAAGCAAGGAATTGGGGTCATGTTGGGCACAGAGATCGGGACGTCCGTGACTGCTCAGGTCATTGCCTTTCGGATTGGCGACTATTACCTACCGGTGATCGCCCTGGGCTTTCTTCTGTCGGAGCTGTTCCGTGGTCGCCGCGTGGGGGATGCCGGCCGAGCGATGCTCGGCTTTGGGATTCTCTTCCTGGGGATGGACCTCATGTCCGGTGGGTTGCGGGGACTAGCGCACAGCGAGTCAGTGGTCGGCCTTCTGGAGTTGCTGGGGAACAACGTGCCTTTGGGCGTACTGGTTGGAGCGGGGATCACCGCCCTTGTGCAAAGCTCCTCGGCGATGACGGGTCTGGTCATTGCCATGGGCTCAGCAGGGATCATCACCCTCCCGGCGGCCATTGCCTTGGTCCTGGGGGCGAACATCGGAACGACGATCACCGCACAGCTTGCATCTTTGGGTGGATCCCTGTCCGCCCGGAGGCTGGCGCGCACCCAGCTGCTGATCAACTGCGTCGGTGTTGGCGTGTTCCTCCCGTTTGTCCCGTGGTATGCGCAGTTGGTGTCCTGGACCTCTCCCGCCCTGGAGAGGCAGATCGCCAACGCGCACACGTTTTTCAACCTCGTGGGGACCGCGGCTCTTCTGCCTCTCGTCGGGGGTCTGGCCTGGCTTGTCAGCAAGCTGGTGCGTGGCAGGGAACGGGTGGGGACTGTCACCCCGCAGTATCTCTCCGAGTCCTTTCTCGCCGCGCCCACGGTGGCGCTGAACCAGGCGAGGCAAGAATTGTTGCGGATGGGCGCCCTGGCCCGGACCATGGTCGTTCGCTGCCGCGACGGCCTGATCGACGATGACCACACGGCGTTCGCTGAGGTCCTGGAAATCGAGGAGTGCGTGGACTCCCTAAAACGCGCCGTGGAGGAATACCTGGAACGGATACCTGGGGAGGCACTTTCTCATCGGGAGGCACGGCGCCTGCATGTCTTGCAGCACGTGACTGGCGATGTGGAGCGTGTCGGCGATCAGGCTGTGAACATCGCTGAGCGGGGGGCGGTCCTCCGCCGCCAGCGGTACTGTTTCTCTGACGAGGCCGTGGCTGATCTCGCTCAGATGTTGGACAAGGCACTCCACCTGTACGAGCGTGCCCTTGCGGCGCTGCGCGAAGAGGATGCCGACTGCGCCCGGAACGTGCTACATTTAGAGGCGGAGGTTGATCACTTGGAGCAGCGATTCCGGAGCAATCACCTGAAGCGTCTTGAGGAGGGAGTGTGCAACCCGTCTGCCGGCGTGTTGTTCTTGGAGATTCTGCACAATCTGGAGCGGATTGGCGACCATGCTGTCAACGTAGCGGGTGATGTGCTTTACGCCCTCTAAGCTGGCGGCTGCCCTACATCTTGTCTCCGGAGTCCTTGGGGCGGCCGCCGGCAAACGCTCATCTTGATCGGATAAGCCGCATGTCTATAATGCAATTGGTAAGTAATACGTGTAACCAGCATGCGTCGTTGTGACGAACACGAAGAGGCGAGTGGATGAACCAACAGTATCCGTATGACAATAGGCCGTGGACACACTACTACGATCCCGGGGTCCCAGCAGAGCTGGCGATTTCCGCCGGCCCGCTGTGGAGCCTGCTGGACCAGGCAGCGGAGACGTTCCCGCGGCGACCCGCGGTGCGCTTCTACGGGGCGGGCCTCTCTTACGCTGAACTCAAGGAGAAGTCCGCTGTGTTTGCCGCAGCCCTGCACGAGCTGGGGGTGGAGAAGGGAGACCGGATTGCCCTCTATCTCTTGAACAGCCCACAGTTCGTGATTGCCTACTTTGGCGCGGTCAGGGCGGGCGCGGTAGTCGTCCCGGTGAGCCCTGCCTACTCGAGTTCGGAGCTAGCGTTTCAGCTACGGGACAGTGATTCCAGTTACGTAGTGTGCCAGGACGTCCTCTACAATAATGTCGAGCGGGCGGGGATCGAGCTGTCAGCAGTGATCGTGACCGGTGCTCACGAATACCTCCCGACACTGAAGGGCGTGTTCGCCAAGAAGATAGCCATCCCCAATAAGCCCGGGGTACACAACTTCCAGAAGCTGCTCCGGGGGAGCGCGCATAGCTTCACCCCAGTAGAGGTAGTTCCTGAGCAAGATCTGGCAGTGCTTCCTTATACAGGCGGCACCGCCGCTCAGCCCAAGGGAGTGCGGCTCACCCATGCCAATTTGGTCTCCTGCGCAAGGCAGCTCCGAGCTTTCTTCCCCAGTCTAGTGGAGGGAGAGGAAGCGATTGCAGCATCGCTTCCATTATATCACATTTACGGGCAGGTTGCGGCGCTGCTGGTGGGTATCGAGTTGGGGGCGACCATGGTCTTGTTCACCTCCCTCGATCTGGGGCAGATCCTCCCCGCGGTGGAGAAGGAGAAGGTCACGGTATTCTACGGAGTGCCTGCCCTGTACGATGTTCTCAAGGACCATTCGAAGACCACACTTGTGGATTGGAAGCGCATGAAATTGATAGTCAGCGGGGCCGATGCGCTACCGGAGTCGATAGCCACCGCCTGGGAAGCCCGAACGGGGAGGGCCATCATGGAGGGCTTCGGGATGACGGAAACCTCGGGAGTGAGCCATGTGTCCCCGCCGCATCGGATCAAGCGTGGCTCTTTTGGGGTGCCCATTCCCAATGTACAGGCGGCAGTGGCCGAGGCCGACGAAGGAAGGTTTTTGCCGGTGGGCGAGATTGGCGAGCTGGTCCTCGCCGGCCCTAACATCACCGCGGGGTACTGGCAACGTGAAGAGGAGAACGCGAGGTCCATTGTGGAGATCGGCGGACGGCTTTGGTTCCGCACCGGAGATCTGGTCCGCATAGACGAGGAAGGATATTTCTACTACTGTGCCAGAACAAAAGACCTCATCAAGTACAAGGGGTTCTCCATATTTCTTAGGGAGATAGAGGAGCTGTTGGGGCAGCACCCGATGGTCAAGGCTGCGGGTGTGGTCGGGGCGAAGGACACTAAGGAGCGGGAATATCCTATGGCCTACGTGGTACTGCGACCCGAGGCGCGGGGGAGGGTTACCGAGGCGGAGATCCGCGATTTCCTCAAGGATCGGTTAGCCTCGTACAAGGTGCCCCGGGTGGTGGAATTCCGCAGTGAGCTCCCCAAGACCGATGTAGGGAAAGTGTCTCGCCGCGAGCTTCGGGAGGAGAGCGAGGGCTTGTGAGCCGGCAGTTGTTCGCAGTTAACGACCTTTCCAAACGGTTTGGCGGGTTGCAGGCAGTGCGCGGGGTGACGTTCGAAGTTCAACCTAACGAGATCGTGGGCCTCATCGGACCCAACGGGGCAGGGAAGACAACGGTCGTCCGGCTCATCATGGGTTTGATGCGTCCCGATGCCGGCCGAGTGGTGTTCCGGGGCGAGGATATCACGGGTGATCCGACGTGGAGGAGGGTGGTACGCGGGATCACGGGGACGTTCCAGAACAGCCGTCCCATGAAGCGCCTCCCTCTCATCGCCAACGTCATGGTGGCGCTGTACAACCCACGGGTCGCCAGACAAGGCGAATGGGTGAAGACTGTGGAGGCGCGGGCCCTTGATGCGCTCGAATTCGTCGGCCTGTCCGATCTTGCGCTTTCCCCGGCTTCGGAGCTGTCGCAGGGGGACCTCAAGCGCCTGGAGATCGCGCGGGCCATAGCGACGGGCCCGGACCTCCTGGTGCTGGACGAGCCGTTTGCGGGCCTCAACCAAGTGGAGACACGTCTCTTGGCGACCTCGGTCCGGAGACTGCGCAAAGGGGGCCGTTTCGGCCGCCTTCACACCGAGGGCTGCGCGATGTTGATCGTCGAGCACAAGCTATCTGAGCTGATGAGAATCGCCGACCGTATCCTGGTAATGCACTTCGGAGAACTGCTCGCTGACGGCCCCCCGGAGGAAGTGGTCAACGATCCCCGGGTGGTGGAGGTGTACACCGGTCGCACACAGGGCCAGGCAACTCAGGAGACAACCTAGTGGCGGAAGGATTGCGAGTTCAAGGGCTTTCCGTCTCGTACGGCCCTGCACTCATTGTCCACGAGGTCGACTTGGAGGTGGGGGCTGGGGCCACGGTGAGTGTGGTCGGTCCAAACGGTGCGGGCAAGACTACTGTGCTCCGCGCACTATCGGGGCTTGTGCTCTGGGAGAAGAGCTCCTCCCGCCAGGCTGGGGTGCAGCTTGTGGGAGAAGTGTGGTTTGGGCAGGAGCGAGTTGACCATCTTCCCGCTCACCAGATCGCTTCCCGTGGTCTCATCCTGTGCCCAGAGCGACGCCGGCCGTTTCGGGAGATGACTGTGGAGGAAAACCTCCAGGCAGGGGCGTACCTTGTGCGCTCGCGGAAGGTCGCTCAGCAGAGAATGGCGGAGGTGTGCCGCTTGTTTCCCGTACTGCGTGAGCGGGGGCGACAGCGAGCGGGTACCCTCTCCGGAGGGGAACAGCAGATGCTCGCAATCGGGCGGGCACTGATGGGCGGTCCCAAGCTGCTGATGATAGATGAGCCCTCCACCGGCCTCGCCCCGTTGGTGAAGCAGCCCCTGTTTGCACGTATCCGCGAGATCAAGACTCTGGGTATCGGGATTCTACTCGTAGAACAAGACGCCGAGCTCGCTCTGTCGATGGCCGACTCGGGCTATGTGCTCTCGCAGGGGAGGGTAGTCGCGCAGGGCTCTCCCGCGGAACTGCTTGCCGATGAAGTGGTGCGTCGTTCCTACCTCGGCCTTTAGGGGGTAAGCTGTGACCGGCACGCCCGGCAAGTCGAGCGGACAAAGGCATTGTTCATCCTGCAGTTAGGGCACTGCTTTTCCAACCTATCGCGGATCCAAGGGGCCAGCCCCCCCGGCAGTAAGCGCAAAACCAGCAGGATCAGCAGGGCGAAGATGAGCATTCGATATTCGGGAACTGCTCGCAGGTACTCCAGCGCCGGAAAGAGGAGAAAAACACCTGTCACCGGGCCGTAGATTGTGGCCGCTCCGCCGAAGATGGTCCAGATGACAGGGTGAAAGGACATGAACAGGTCGAGGTTGCTCGGGCCGGCAGTGCGCAAGAAGTGTGCATACAAGGCCCCGGAGAGCCCTGCAACCAAGCCCGATACCATGAACGCGAGGAGCTTGTAACGGATGGTGTCAATCCCTAGGGCGCGCACCACTACCTCGTCCTCTCTGATGGCGTGGAATATCAGGCCGACGCGAGATGTGGTCAACTTCCACAGAAGGGCCACCACAAGCAGCATAGTCCCAATCGCTATGTAGTATTCCACCACTCGGGTCGCGGCCAAGCGGGTAATAGCATAGATGCCGAGCTCGCCGCCGGTGAACTCCGGAAACGCAAACACTATACCAGTCAGCATCAAGGGAAAGGCCAATGTTGCTAGTGCCAAATAGTGTCTGCGTAATCGCAGACATGGCACCCCCACCAGGAGCCCTGAGGTCATTGCTGTCACTGCCCCCAGGGGGATACCGAAGGCCGGCGAAAGGCCCAGTTTGGTGTTGAGCAGCGCCGCTGTGTAGGCACCGACGCCAAAGAAGAGGGCGTGGCCAAGGCTAATTTGCCCAGCGTATCCTGCAAGGAGATCCCAACTCACTGCGTACATCGTGAAGATGGCGGTCAAAATCAACACCATTAGCAGGTAGGAGTCACCACTGAACAGAGGGAGCACAAGCAACGCGGCGATGAACACAAGCGCGAGCACGCGTGCGGGAAGGACTAAGATCTCGCTGTGCAGGTAGCGTCCGAGTATCCGTAACCTGAACACCCTAGGACTCCTCCTCAATGCCTGCCCCGAACAGGCCCTCAGGACGGGCCAAGAACACGCCGAGCATGATGGCCATGGCCACGGCGGTGCGCAGGTATGAGCCGCCGGGAAGAAGGAAGACGACGAACGCCTCGGCGAAGGCGAGGATCACCGCTCCCAATATGCTTCCCTTCAGACTCCCCAACCCCCCGAGTACAACGGCGGCCAGGACTATCACCAGACGGTCCATCCATAGATGCGGTTCCACAGTTATCAGCGGCGCGACGGCGGCTCCTGCTAGCGCCGCCAGCAGTATCCCCAAGGCCACAACGACTTGAACTACGCGGGACACGTTGATCCCCATCAAGTTGGCCACTTCGGGGTCTTGTGCTGAGGTGCGGATTGCCAGTCCCAGGCGGGTGCGCGACAGCAAGACCCACATACCCACCAGGCAAAGCACTGCCAACGCCAACGTGGCGAGCTCTTGGTTCCCCACCCGTACGCCCAGAATGCGGGTGAACCCGGAGAAGACCTCCGGCACCCGCCCGTACTGACGGCCGAAGAACAGGAGCATCAGTTCTTGCAGGAGCACGGCTGAAGCCAGGGAGGCGATGAGCACGGTCGCCTCCATCTCCCGCACCGACTCCAAAAACAACTTGTACAGCAGAAGCCCCACGGCTACGACTCCTATTGAGCTGAGTACGATAGCCAAGGGCATTCCCGTGCCTATACCCACGAAGTAGAAGATTCCGTAGCTTGCGACCATGAAAAACGCGGTGTGGGCAAGATTCAGTACCCGCCCCACACCGAACACAAGTGCAAACCCCAGGGCCAGCATGGCGTAGACACCGCTGCGAACAAGGCCATCAATGAGTATGTCAGCGAATATCATATGGAAAGCCGGGAGCGCCGAAGCGCCCCCGGCAAACTACTGTCACTGTTCAACGGAGCCCCAGTGGTCGACGACCCACGGGGGAATTTGGTAAGGAATGGTGCCCGGATACGTCACTGTGAGATCGGGAAAGTTGACTGGATCAGGATGCCAGCCGCGGGGCCAGAAAGCCTGCGCCCGATCGTCTACCCACTGTACTCCCAGGCCCGTAGCGTACCCCGGACCCCACATGAGATCGTGCAGATCATCGAATACAAAGCGGGCCATCGTCCCTGGGTAGTCGGTGTCCTCCAAAGCGGAGACAATATCGTCCGCCAGCAGGGAGTCGGCCTCAGCAATGGCTGCCGCGAGAATGTGCACTGCGTCATAGGTTGCAGCGGTGTAAAGGGGTAGTTCGTCGAACTGCTCAACGAACTCCTCGACGAAGCTCACGGTGGCCGGGGTGACGGCGACATCGCGCGCGTAGATCCCAGCAGTGGCAGTGTAAGCACCGTGCCCGTGTGTGTCTTCCAGCCACTTGCCGCTCTGGGCCTGAACGTTTATCCCTACAGTGGCCGCGGGGATCTCCAAGCGCCCCCACTCCCGGCCGAACGGCACGCCCACTGGGCCGGAGAAGGCGGTGTAGATGATGTGCGCACCTGCTCTTTCAATGGCTGTCAACTCCCCTCGCACATCCGAGGCCAGCGCCGATGGGCGCCATGTGCCCACGTGCTCTCCTCCCAGTCCGTGAGGTAGCGGGGCGCTGATCAGTGTTTCTACCCGGCGCACGAGCTCTTCGGCCCACTCCGCCCGCTCAGCGACTACAGCTACCCGCGGCCTGTCGATGCCCAGCTGGTCGCGGAACGTCTCGACTACATCGATCAGGAGCAGGATGGACAGCCGGGCGAGGTCAGTAGAGCGAATCGGTGTCACCCTAAACAGGTACTTGTATCGATCGTAGTCCTCATCTACGCGCCCCTTGAGTAGAGTATCGGCGGCCGCTCCCGCGATCAGGAAGATCTTCCCGTGGTCGACTGCCACCTCCGTCATCGGGAACACCGCCTCTGAGCGGTAGCCGCCGACGAGGAAGTCGACCCGTTGGCCAGTGATTGCCCTCTCTACTGCAATCACTGCGTCCGACACGCTGTGTAGCTCATTGGAATCAACCCGGACCAACTCGAGCCGGTACGCCCGGTCGCCGATGGTGATTCCCCCAGCCTCGTTGATCTCCTCGGCGGCCATCAGGGCTCCTTGCCAGTGTTGTTCCCCCGGCATATAACCCATGGGGCCTACAATACCGACGCGTATAGATTCTTGTGCACATCCGATGACACCAAGTACAAGAAGGAAAACCGCCACAAGGCGGACAATAGCCTTCATCCGACGCACCTCCCGCCAGCAAAGATAGCTCACAGTGTAGCCGTGCAACTCCTTCGGTCAAACTGCTCCTGCAGTTATGCCTTCCCTACGCACGCCGGCAGCGGAGACCTAGGAGAACACCCTTCTGATCCTCTCCAGGCCCCAGTCCAGTTCCTCCTTGGTGATCACGAGTGGAGGGGCGAACCGCACTACGTTCTCGTGCGTCTCCTTGCACAACACGCCCTCGTCCTTCAACGCCTCACAGTAGGGGCGGGCCTTGGTGGTAAGCTCAACCCCGATGAACAGCCCCCGGCCCCTAATCTCCCTGATCACAGGATTGGCGAGTTTGCGCAATTCGTCCTGCATGTACTCCCCGAGACGCTGCGAGTTCTCCACTAAGTTCTCCTCCAGCAGGACGTCGATGGCGGCCAGGGCGCAGGCACACCCCAAGGGATTACCGCCGAACGTCGAGCCGTGGGAGCCGGGCTCGAACAGGTCGAGGAGGTCAGCATCTGCGGCAACGGCGGACACCGGCAGCACTCCTCCACTGAGGGCCTTCCCCAAAATGTACATGTCCGGCTGCACCCCTTCCCAATCGCAGCAGAACAGCTTTCCCGTCCTACCGAAGCCTGTCTGTATCTCGTCGGCCATGAACAGCACGTTGTTCGCCCTGCACAGCTCGTAGGCCTTCTTGAGGTAGCCCTCCGGAGGGACTACCACGCCAGCTTCGCCTTGGACGGGCTCGAGCAGAAAGGCGGCTGTGTGCGGCGTGATCGCCCTCTCGAGGGCGTCAATGTCTCCGTAGGGAGTCAGGGTGAACCCTGGGGTCTCGGGCCCAAAACCGCGCTTGTATGAGGGTTCCGAGGAGAAGGATATGACAGTGATGGTCCGACCGGCGAAGTTCCCCTCACAGGCGATTATCTCTGCTTTGCCCTGTGGAACGCGTTTCACGTCGTATGCCCACCTACGAGCGCACTTGATGGCCGTCTCCACTGCCTCAGCCCCGCTGTTCATCAGCAAGGATCGCTCCTTGCCGGTTATCTCAGAAAGCTTCTTGCACAGCGGTCCCAAAGTGGCGTTGTGAAATGCCCTGGAAGTCAACGTTACTAGTTCTAGCTGCTGTTTGGCGGCCTCGATGATCTTCGGGTGTCTGTGACCGTGGTTGAGCGCCGAATAGGCGCTGAGCATATCCATGTATCGGTTGCCCTCCGGATCCTCCACCCATACCCCTTTAGCGCGGGAAATAACCACTGAAAGGGGAAGGTAGTTGGGCGCACAGTGTTTCTCCGTCAGCTCAAGGATCTCCGTTGTGGACACAGCAGGCATCTCTCCTCTCTCCCTGACTTTGGCTCGAGGTTGCGCACTTAGCTGCTAGCTGCCACAAGACCTGCCGGCCCTGCTGGGCAGCTTCGGTGATGCAGATTGGCGCAATGACACTTTACTTCATGTGTCGGTCGGGGGCAAGCTGCGTGCCTTCGGGAGGGAAGCCGGAGCGCGCCTTTCGGGCGCCACCGGGGAGGGGAACGGGCTGCTTTGCTGTTACACTTGTTGCGGCCGTGTTAAGGTGTGCGGCACTACGAGGGTGTGGGTCCACAGGAGAAGGAGATAGATGATGGAACAGCAGCCAACAGTAAGTGTTCGACAGGCAAGCGAGCCGCGCAGTGGGGAGTGGGTAGTGGAGTGGTGGAGCCCGTTGATCGCCGGGCCCTCTTATCTTTACTTCACGAGCCGGGAACAAGCTGAACAAGCCGCCGAACGGATTATAGAGCAGAGGACGGCTGCGTCTCTGGACAGCTCGCCGGCAGCTGGATCAGAGGAAACATCCGCGCAGATGGGGCCTGCGGAGCGGACTCCGGCTAGGGAGGTGCTCGACGCGGGACGCCGCCTTCTGCGTCAGCTTCCTGAGGACATGTGTGCGGAAGCGGCGACTTCTTTGCGGGAAGCTCTGCAGCGGCTGGAGGACGAGGTGGCGGGCTGAGGCGTAGTTTCCGGCAGGCAGACTCTGACTGCAGGCGAGCAGCCCAGATGAATATTCGGCCGACGGACGAGCAGCAGGGGATTGTGCAGGCCCGCGGTCGAGTGGTGAAGATCAACGCTCGTGCGGGAACAGGGAAGACCACCGTACTGCGCATGGTGGCAGAGCAGCGGCCGGGGGCGCGCGGCCTGTACCTCGTGTTCAACAAGCGTGCACAGCTCCGCGCACAGGAGGAGTTCCCCGCGAACTTCGCCGTCCGGACTGTGCACTCGCTCGCCTACGGCAGCTGCAAGCGGGGAGCGCGCTGGAGAGTGCAGTCCGGAGGGAGTGCACTCACGAAAGCCACCTTTCTGCCCGCGTACATGAACGTCCCGGACGAGCAACACGAGTTGGCGGGCCTCTCCCACGCATTCCTGAGTTTCTTCATGAACGTGCCCTGCCGGCGTGTGGAGGGAGCAGTGTCCCCGTTTGCAGAGGCTGTGCTGACGGGCGAGCAGCGGGACCTGTTCCAGCGACATGTGGGGCACATTGTCGACGAGTGCAGAAGCCTGCTTGCCTCTTGGTATCAGGGGCGCCTGGAATGCCCGCACGACTTCTACCTCAAGTTCGCCCACCACAGCGGTCGGCTCCAAAAGCGCCTTGCCCAGTATGACTTTCTGTTGGTGGATGAGGGACAAGACCTGTCGGAGATCATGCTCGATCTGCTGCTCGGATATCGGGGACGGCTGTTCATCGTTGGTGACACCCATCAGGGGATATACGGATTCCGCCACGCGGTAGACGCGATGCACAAGCTTTCGGCAGACGAGGAACATGAGCTTTCGTTGAGTTTTCGGTTTGGCCAGGAACTGGCCGCGGTGGCCACGATGTACATCCGCGAGGCGAAGGGACTCCGTCGGTTTACCATCCGGGGCGCGGAAGAGCGTGCCACCCAAGTCGAATTGTGTCCGGACACGCAACTCCTCTCCGTGCCCGGAGGGGGTGCAGTGCTGGCGCGGACGAATGTCAGCTTGTTTGAGACCGCGTTGCGGCTCTCCGAGGGCGGCCGCCCGGTGCGTTTTGAGAGGGAAGTGGAGCCCCTCCTGCGACGAGTGCAGGATAGCCTGTGGCTGTATCAGGGACGACGCGAGCGCATCGAGGATCCGTTCATCGCGGCATTCGGCTCCCTCGTCCACATGGAGGAATATGCTGAACTGATGGACGATGGGTACCTCCGCTCGTTGGCGGGAATCGTGCGCCGCTACGGTCCAGAGTTGGCAAGAGCTTTGCGCAACCTGCGGGAGCACTGTCGCAGAGCGGCTGCTCTCAGCGCCGAGGACGTTGTCACGCTGTCCACGGTGCACTCGGCCAAAGGTCAGGAGTATAGTGCCGTTCTCCTGCATGAGGACATTCCGGAGTATCTGGAGGAGGCGCGGTCGGGGGAACGAGGTGGAGCGGATCCATCCGCGGAGGCGAACGTGGGGTACGTGGCTATGACGCGCGCGGCTCACAGGCTGCAGCTCCCCACGAGGTACGGAGAGCTCTTCTCCGTACGCTGGCAGCGCTTGCTAGGCTCTCTGCGCCGGCCGCAGGAGGCTCTACTGAGGAGTAGCTCGAACTTCTCGGAGGGTGACCGGGTGCGCACTCGCCTTGGGCCCGGAGTGGTGGAGCGCGTGTCTGGCGATGGGCAGCAAGTACAGGTGCTGTTGATCGGTGCAGGGATGCGTGTCACCGAGCGACCGGGGGAGTTGGTGCAGGAGGGCTAGCCGTCCGGTACCTGTACGCATGTCCGGCGCTGTCGCTGTGCTAAGCGCGATGGGATTAGCGTTCTGCGAGCTGGCCACCGGTCGGGAGCGGGTGATAGGATGGGCTGTGGAGGGATCAATGGGGCAAGCAGGTATAGGCTGGACTCCTCTTCTCACCTTGTGGGCCTCTATTGTGGCCCGCCGCCTTGGCTATGCGGAGGACGAAGCACTCACTCTGGGGAGTGCGATCTCTGGACTTGCCGCACAGACAAGAGGCCGCAGGCTGGGACTCTACCCGCCGTGCTCTGCGGGCGGTTTGACCTATTCAGCCGGGCCGCGTGAGTCACAGGCGCTCGGCTGGACGTGGTTCATGGGATGGCGCGTTCCCAGTCTGTTCACTGAACAGGGGTTTCGGGCGCTCAGTGGTGATGAGGCGATCGATCCGGATGGCGTGAGGCGCTACTTGGCGGAGAAGTTTGCGGGGAGGCTCGTCGACGTTAGCGAAAAGCTGACCCAGCTTGCCGCCGCGTACCCGCCTGAGGAGCTCGCCTTTTCCGCCATGTCTGTGTACATGGCCCTCCGACCGCGAGGCGCAAGAGGTTGGGCGGGGAGGGGGGGACAGGAGGTGCTCGATCTTCAAGGCATCGACCGTCTGATCGAGGAGCGGCGACGCCTTCCTCCGCCCGAACATACCGTACCGGGCAGCGCCGCTGCACAATAGCTTGGAGTCGGTTGTGCTTATCAGAAAGGCCAGATGAGGGGGACCAGCGCCAGCTGTAGCCCGAACGTGAGCAAGTTGAAGATTCCCCCCAGAAGCACATAGTCGGTGAAGCGGTAACCTGCGACCAACACCATGGTGTTGGGAGGCGTTGCCACTGGGGTGGCAAAGGCCGCAGCGCAGGTGGTGGCCAGGGCCATAAGCACTGGATAGGGGGAAATACCCAGCTGTCGGGACATGGCAAGGGCTACCGGGGCGAGAACGGCAGCAGCGGCGGTGTTGGACATGACCTGGGTGAGGAGCATCCCCAGCCCGGAGATAAGCGCCAGGACGAGGAGGGGGCTGGCCGCAGGCCCCAAAAGTGCCAGCGCACTGTGGGCCATCAGCCTTCCCGCTCCGCTGGCTTGCAGGGCAGCAGCGAGGCCCATGGAGCCGGCCAGCAAGAACACGGTATTCCAGTCGAGCCGGCGGTACACCTGTTCTACGCTTACACAACCGCCGATCAACACCAGGAGCGCTCCCAACAGAGCCACTATGTGCGGGGGCACAACTCCCAAGGAGAAGAGCACCACGCACAGGGCGAGGACGAGGGAGGCGGTCAGCTTCTTGTGCCTGTCGCTGTCGACCGGTGTGTCGCTCTCGTAAGCGCTAGAGGGGGGATGTCTCTCTCTGGCGGCGAACATACGTTTGCTCAGCGGGTAGGAAAACCCCATAGTGTAAGCGAACAGGGTCAGCAGAATGGGAAAGCCGATCCAGGCGAACTCGAAGAACCCGAATGGCTCCAACTCCGCGCCCACAAGCACGTCCTGGACAATGAGCGGCGGCGGGGAGCCGACCAGGGAGAGCATGCCTCCCGCACTGCTGGCGAAGGCCAAGGGCATCAACAGGTGCCGGGCTCGCAGTCGCCTGCCGTCTGAGCCAGTCGTCATGCCCATGATAATGGGGATGAACACGGCTATAGACGCTGTGTTACTGAGGAAAGCAGAGAGTGCGGCGATGACGAGCATGGAGATGACCATCACAGCGCGTTCGCTCTTGCCTGCTACGGCGAGCAGCCCCCTCCCGATGCTGGCAGCAAGCCCGCTATCGAACATGGCCACACCGACGACCATCATCCCGGCGATCAGGAACACCATCTCCGAGGCAAACCCGGAGAACGCGACTGAGAAGTCCACCGTGCCCATCACGGCCAAGGCCGTGCACGCTCCGATCGCCGTGACAGCGAGTGGGAGCTTCTCTGTTACGTAGAGCACGATCGTCACGCCTAAGACGATGAGCGCTTGTATCGCCGGATCCATCTGGCCTCTTTCGATGCAACGGAACGGTCTTTTCACCTGTAGCGTACCCTGCAGCACGTACAGTGAGAGCGGCTTCACAGTACTTAGCGGACGGCCTAGGGTCAAGAGCCCGCCGGCTGCCGGCGGCTCACAATGGCGCCATCAGCCCGTAGAAGCCATTGCGGCGGGTTCAGCGCTGCGTTGTCCCGGAGGAAGGGCCTAGGAGGCCCGTGGGGAAGGAGGGGGCCGGCGCAGGATGGCCCCCTCCTGTTACTAGTTGCACTAACCTTCGTCCGGCGTGTCCTCTTCGGGCACGTCCTCTTCTGGCATCTCCTCAGGGCCCTCCTCTTCCACTTCTGGGGGAAGAGGTGCGGGGAGCTTCAAGGTCAGCTGACGCTCTTGGAGTGTGAACGGGAGTTCAATGTTCGCGGTATCCACCAGCTTCAGCGCCTGCAACTGCAAATCCACCGCCAGGAGGGGAGGAACCGGTTCGTCCCCCGCCGCTTCCAACTCTTGTTCAGTAGGGAAAAGCAGCTCTTCCGCGCACGCTCGGTCAAGAGTTCCATCCGGCAGGGCGTAGGCGAACGTCACCGCCACCAGCTCGCCGGGCCGCGCGCTCCCCCCAGTCAACTCGAGGGAGAAGTGTAGCTCTCCTTGTCCGGTCTCCTCGTAGACACGAACTTCACTGTCCGCCAGGCGGTACGGGCTGCGCACGCTTAGGTCAACTATCTCCACGCACAGCGCCCTGTCGAAGCGCAGGACCCCCTCGACACGGTTGACCGTTTCCCCGTCTGTTCCCACCGTGGCCTGGACAAGCTGGCGGGGGCTATCCTGGGGGGGCGTTCCGCTGAGCCACACAGTGGGCCGGCCGAAGAACACCGCTTCGTTGTCGCACACCCCCTGCAGGCCACTGAACCGCGTGGGAGTGATCAACGACGGATGGATCTCCTCAACAGCGAGTTCCTTGCACAGGAGGAGAGACGCCCCCAGGGGCAGGTCCTCCCCCACACCGAGGACGAAACGCAGTGACATGTCGCCGTCGTCTGGGACTCGCAGTGCGCGCCCATCGGGCTGAGCCAGGCCAATGTCACCCCAGCTCTCCCCCACTCCCAGAAGCCTGTTGCGTTCATCCCATACTTCTATGTAGCTGATTCTGTCGGCCGTACCCCGGTTAGTCACGTTGACGGCACTCACCGACACTGGTGTCCTGTTAGCGTCCTCATCCTGCGCATGCACCGTGGAGTGTTCGAGCTCCTGGAATCGTCGGTCGAGGATCTGGCCCGGCCTGACCAGCATAAGGTTCTCCAGCACCTCAAAACCCGCATCGCGGATTGTAATAGCACTGGGCGCGGTGAAGGTGAAGGTGCGCGTGTTTGGGCCCTCCTTTAGAGAGAGCGAAACAGTCGGCTGCACAGCGACGCCGTCGGTGGGTTCGGGGCCGACCACCCCCCGTAGCTCCACCACGCCGCTGCTCCCTGCCAGAGCGGTGAGCATACCCTCGGGGGGGAGTTCTGCCGCTCCCGGCAGGGGTATGTCCACCGATGGAGCGGTGACGCTGTCGGGACCGATCACCAGCTGCCACTTGGCCACCTCCGGCATCCCGGGGCCGTCCACTGTGAACTCGGTGAGGTAGATGGAATGGAGGTTGTTGTCGAGATCATCAGCGACCTCGAACCGCAATGCCACGAACACATCGCCGGGATTCACCGCTCCCACGGTTGACTCGGGGAGCAACTCCGCGTCGAAACCTCTCGTGGTGAACACAGCCGCGTGTCCGGCGGTGACCGTTTTCGAGCCGCCGTAGTCGCCTTCTGTGTACCAGAAGCTGACCCTGCTGTGCACGGTATGGCCGTCGACCACCCCCGCAGTTGTTCCCACGCTCACTTCCAAGAATCCGAGGCCGTCGTCGGGGATCACCCGCTCCGTCGTCGGG
>PWTL01000051.1 GCA_003562845.1 Candidatus Acetothermia bacterium | reverse complement strand
GTGTTTGCGCTCCAAGGCGGGGCGCTGATCATGGGGTTCTTGGCCGTAGGTACTCAGCTGATCGCGGACATCATCTACAGGTTTCTGAATCCTCGAATTAGGTATACCTGATTATCTACGGATGGAAAGCGGGGACAGGAGAGCGTGAGGTGAGGGGTTGAGGCGATGACGACGGGCGAAGAAGCGGGTGCTGAGAACAGGACAGCTCGCGGGGCTCTGGGGCGGCGCGTTCGAGATGCGCTCGCTCCTGTCTTGGCGTCCAGAGTTGCTGTCGTGGGGTTGGCGCTTGTAGTTTTCTGGATCTTCGTGGCCGTGTTCGCCCCCCTGATCACCGCGTACGGGCCGTTGGAACAAGTCCGCGGGGCGGCCAATCTCGGTCCCACTGGTGGGCATATCCTGGGCACGGATCACCTGGGCCGAGACCTGTGGTCCCGGTTGGCTTACGGTTCGCGTACGATCTTGACCCTGGCCTCCCTGTCGATTCTGTGTGCGTTGGCAGTGGGCACCACATTGGGCCTGGTCGGAGGATATTTTGGCGGATGGACGGACGAGATCGTGATGCGCGTGCTGGATGCCATGATTGCCTTCCCCCCCATCCTACTCTATCTGATTATCATGGCCAGTCTCGGGGCATCCGCGATGAACGTTGTGCTGGCGATCACAATTACCGGAGCGCCGGGGATCGCGCGGCTAGTGCGTAGCCTCACGCTCGGGATACGGACACGGGAGTACGTCTCGGCAGCCCAGCTGCGGGGGGAGCGCTCGCTGTACGTGATGTTCGTCGAGATCCTCCCTAATGCACGTGGACCGATCATAATCGACGCCATGCTACGAATGGGGTACGCCGTGTTTGCTATCGGCACGCTGGGATTCTTGGGACTGGGTCTTCCTCCCCCGGAGCCTGACTGGGGCAGCATGGTGGCCCAAGGGAGAAGGTACATCTGGACGAATCCCTGGCCGGTACTGTGGCCTTCGCTGGCTATCTCCTCGTTGGTAGTGGGACTTAACCTGTTTGCGGATGGTCTCAGAGAGGAGACGATGCGCTACCGATGACCCACAATGGACCGGATTATGGACCGTAATGCGATGCCCGTGTTGAAGGTCGAGAACCTTGCAGTCTCATATGAGATGCGCAAGGGCGAGGTTGTCGCGGTGCGTGACGTGTCGTTCGACATCCACCAAGGGGAGGCATTGGGCCTCGTCGGCGAGTCGGGCTGTGGGAAGACCACGGTGGCCTTTGCCGTTGTCCGCTTCCTGCATCGAAACGGAAGGATCCGGGAAGGCAGTATCCTGTTCGAAGGCAGTGAGTTGCGGGGACGCAGTGAGGAAGAGTTGCGGCAGCTGCGGGGGAATCGTATTGCCATGGTCTACCAAGATCCCTTCTCCGCCCTGAATCCGTGTCTGCGCATTGGCAAACAGCTGAGCGAGACGTTGATCGTTCATCGTCGCCTGAGCCAGCATGAGGCGCAGCGCAAGGCGGTGGAGATGCTGAACAGGGTGTACATGCCTGACGCCGAGGAGATGATGCTGCGCTATCCGCACCAGCTGTCAGGGGGGCAACAGCAGCGTGTGGTGATCGCCATGGCCCTCCTCAACAGCCCCGTGCTGCTCATCATGGACGAGCCGACCACCGCCCTGGACGTGACGGTGGAGGCAGGGGTGTTGGACTTGATTGGCGAGCTGCGTCGTGACTTCGACACGGCCATCCTGTTCATCAGCCATAACCTGGGGGTGATAGCTTCTGTCTCCGACAAGGTTGGTGTGATGTACACCGGGGAGTTGGTGGAGCAGGCCTCGGCCGCTGAGGTATTCAACAACCCAGTCCATCCCTATACGCAGGCCCTGATGCAGTGCGTGCCGAAGCTCGGACAGAGCAAGGAATCAAGCTATCTCCCTCCCATTGTAGGTCGCGTGCCCTCCCCCACTGAGCTGCCGCCCGGCTGTCTGTTTGCCCCTCGTTGTCGGTACGCTCAGAGCACGTGTGGGGAACAGAGGATGACGCTGCTCAAGGTGGCGCCGGAACACGTTGTGCGGTGCCAGTTCGCTGGCGAGCTCGTCGAAGGGGATCTGGCGCGAGCGGAGGAGCAGGCCCCGCCGGCTGCGGGCCGAGAACGGGAAACTGGCGCTGAGCCGGTGCTAAAAGCGGAGCATGTACGGACCTATTATCGGCAGCGAGGGCAGTCGCTTTTGAGCCTGTTTGGGCTGAGGGAGAAGCGATATGTCAAGGCTGTCGATGACGTGAGCTTCGGCGTTCCGCCGGGGACCTCGCTGGGAATCGTCGGCGAATCGGGCTGTGGCAAGAGCACGCTGGCCAAGACGATCGTGGGGTTGGAAACTCCTTCAGGGGGGGAGCTTGAGTTCATGGGATTCGATCTTCTTGCCCCCGTGTCCAAGCGCGATTGGAGGCTGATCAAGGAGCTGCAGATGGTGTTCCAGAACCCCGACTCCACTTTGAACCCCTCGTTCACCGTGGGGCGACAGGTGGGCCGCTCACTGCTCCGCTTTCGAAGGGTCTCCCGCCGGCAGGTTCGAGAGGAAGTGGTCAGTCTGTTGAAGGACGTCCGACTGGATGAGAGCTACTACAGTCGGATACCGCGTCAGCTCAGCGGCGGGGAGAAACAGCGGGTCGCATTGGCCCGGGCGATGGCCGGGCCCCCGAAACTCGTGGTTTGTGACGAGCCTACGTCGGCCCTGGATGTCTCGGTGCAGGCTGCGATTCTGAACCTGCTGCTGGCGCTGCAGGACGAGTACGAGATCACGATGCTGTTCATCTCGCATGATCTAAGCGTGGTGAGGTTTTTCTCTGACTATGTGGGCGTCATGTACCTGGGGAAGATCTGTGAGATCGGGCCTGCCGATGCGATCTACTCCCCTCCCTACCATCCGTACACGGAGGCCCTGCTTTCTGCTGTCCCTGTGCCGGACCCCACTGTAGAGCGAGAGCGGGTCGTCCTTACGGGAACTGTCCCCAGCGCCCTCAACCCGCCCAGCGGGTGTTGTTTCCACACGCGTTGCCCCCGCAAGCTCGGCAGCGTATGTGAGGAGCAGGTCCCAACAGAGCAGGTCGCAGCGGAAGGACATTCGATCTACTGCCATATCCCTCTAGAGGAACTGCGAGCCATGGAGGCGGTGGTCACACTTGGCCGGTAGGGGGCAAGCCACATTGCCCAGCCGTTATGGATGAGCGAGAGCAGAAGCGCCTTTCGTTTCAGCTTCCTGCCAAGGTGGAGTTCGGCCCGGGGAAGGTGGCCATGCTTGCCGAGAGTGTGCAGGAAAACGAGTTCACCCGGGCTGCATTTGTTGTCACGCCGGGGCGGAGTCGCTCGGGGATGCTCCACCCCCTGGTGGACTCCTTGAAGCAGCGTGGTGTGGAGGCAGCGGTGTTCGACGATGTGCCCCCCAATCCCGATGTGGAAACTGTGAGGCGCTGCGTCCGATTTCTGAACGACTTCGGGGCGGACGTAGTAGTGGCGGTGGGCGGCGGCAGCCCCCTGGACGCGGCCAAGGCGGCAGCCATCTGTTACGCCAACCGCGAGGAGGACGTCCTGCAGCTCGTCAGACAAGGGATCAAAAGGAGAACTTGTCCCACGATCATGATCCCGACTACTGCCGGCACTGGCAGTGAGGTCAACTACTGGTCGGTGATCGCCGACAAGGGCACCCAACAGAAAGTATCTATCGGTGACCCGAAGATGGCGCCATACATGGCGCTCGTGGACCCGGACCTCACGGTGACGCTTCCGCCCCGACAGACGTTCATGACAGGGGTAGATGCGCTGACCCACGCGGTGGAGTCCTTCCTCTCCGCGGAGGGAAACTGGCTGTCCGATATGTTCTGTGTGGGAGCGATGTCTTTGATTGTCACGGCCTTGCCGAGGGTTCTCGCGGACGGGGCGGATCGAGAAGCCCGCGGGAACATGTCCTTGGGGAGCCTCCTGGCCGGCGCGGCGATGCAGAACGTGGGGCTGGGGCTCATCCATGCTATGTCCCACCAGCTGAGCGGCTTCTACGATGCTCCCCACGGTCTGGCCAATGCCTTTCTCCTCCCCCTTGTTCTCGCATTCAACGCCCCGTGTTGCAAGGATAAGTTAAGCACTATGGACGGGTTGGTGCTCGGGGGCAGTGGGTTCCTCCCTTGGGTGGAGGAGCTGGTGACGCGTTTCACAGGGGATGCTCAGGAGATGGTGCTCCAAGAGGGCGACCTGGGAGTTATGGCTGAGTGGGCTGCGGAGAACGTCAACGCTCGGACTAATCCGCGCCCGGCGTCGGCAGCGGAGATCGAGTCTCTCTTCCGTCAGTGTTTTGCCGTAGCCGGCTAGCGCGGCCGGCCTGTGGGCACACGCGCTAGCGAAATACCCGGTACTTCTTCCACAGGCGCTCCAGCTTTTCCAATCTCTCCGGCTCCCCCGTCTTCAAGCTCAGCGCGGTGGCCAGCGCTCCGATGACCGCGATCGGGGCGGTGAACGAGTCCACGTAGGACAGCGCCCGACTGCGGGCGAGGAGGACGTGATCGGCAAAGGCGACCAGAGGGGACAGCTGGGAGTCGGTGATGGCCACTACGGCTAGGCCGTGCTCGCGAGCTGCCTCCAGGTAATCGACGGTCGTGCGCGTGTAGCGGGGGAAACCCAGGCCCAGCACGACAGAACGGGGAGTGGCGTACAGCAGTTCCTCGAAGAACGTCCCGTCGCCGCTGGTTACGGCCACGACTGTGGGGACGCTCTTCTTCAGGGCGAACCGCGTGTAGTCTGCCAGCGCGGCGGACATGCGCAAGCCGACGACGATCACCCGATCGGCCGCCGCCAACAGGTCCACCACTCGCATCACCGCCTCCGGGTCCACCGCCTCGATCGTCTCCTCCAGGTTTCGCAAGTCGCGCCATAGGGACTGGACTACCGGTATCTCTCCCCCGAGGCTCCGCGGCTGTAGCCGCAGGCGTTGGACTGTGGTCAGCCTCTGCTGTATCAGGTCTTGCAGTGCTCGCTGCAGCGCGGTGAACCCGCTGTAGCCAAGATCCATGGCGAACCTGATGACTGTCGGCTCCGATACGCCCACCCGGCGGGCCACCTCTGCCGCCGTGAGGAACGCGGACTCCATGTAGTTGTCCAGGATGTACTTGGCAACCTGTGCCCGCTTGCCCGGGAAGCGCGTGCGGCGCACTGCGGTCAACAGATCGCTGGGTCCGTCTCTACGCATCGTCACCCCGTAAACGGTGCTGAGTAAGGTCCGCCTTCCCCGCCCCCCCCAGGATCGCGGGATACGCGAAGCAGTTGACAGGGCCGTCGGGAACCATATACTGAATCTAATGCTACAGAGCGCGCCATGTGAAGTCAAGGATTCTTGAAGGGAGAGATAATGTCGACTGGTGCACAGACAGGTATCGGGCTGGAAGCGCTAACTACATCGCAGTTGGAGAGCATCCACGAGACGGCGTTGAAGGTGCTCCACAACGTGGGAGTGGAAGTGGGCGACGACGCAATCCGTGAGCTGCTGGTGGGGAAAGGGGCGAAGGCCGACGGTAAGCGGGTTCGGTTCTCCCGGTCGGTCGTGGAGGACGCGTTGGAGAGCGCTCCTTCCAAGTTTTCGCTGTACGCTCGCGGGCAGCAGCCGACGCTGGAGCTGGGCGCGGGACAGGTCTACTTGGGCACCGGTGGGGCTGCGATTCGCGTTCTGGATAGCGACCAAGGTGGCTTTCGAGATTCTACGCTGCGGGACTTGGCCGAGCTGGCGCGATTGGTGGACAATCTGGCGAACATCCATTTCTTCTTGCGGCCGGTGATCGCCAGGGACGTCCCCGATGATGAGCTGGACGAAAACACGCTGTTTGCATGTCTGGCGAACACGCAGAAGCACGTGACGATGGCTGCGAGTTCGCCGGAGTCGGTGGAGAGGCTGGTGCAAATGTCCTCGATCGTGGCGGGCGGGGAGGAGGCGTTCAAGGAGCGGCCGTTCTTGTCGCTCACCTGCTCGTGGATGGTATCGCCGTTGCGGGTGGACACGGGCGTGGCCCGGATCCTCCAGCGAGCGGTGGAACAGGGGCTTCCGGTGATGCTCTCTTCGGCACCGATGGCCGGGTCGACGGCGCCCGCCTCGTTGGCCGGGCTCCTCACCCAGGTACACGCTGAAGAGCTGTCCGGCATCGTCCTCTCTCAGGCCATACGTCCCGGTGCGCCGGTGCTGTACGGGCCGGTCCCGGCGGCGGCCAGCTTTCGCACGATGGCCTACCTGGGGGGAGCGGTGGAGAGCGGGTTGATGAACGCGGCTGCCGTACAGCTGGCGCACCACATCGGGCTTCCCATCTACACGGATGCTGGACTCACTGAGGCCAAGGGGGCCGATGTGCAGGCCGGATTCGAGAAGGCGACCAACGTCGTCCTGGTGGCGCTGGCGGGAGGAGATTATGTCCACCACGCGGCGGGGATGTTGGACTCGATGTTGGGCGTTTCCTTCGAGCAATACGTTATCGACAACGACATCTGCGGGATGGCGTTGCGGGCGCGGGAGGGAATTCGCGTTGACGAGGAGACGCTGGCCGAGGAGTTGATCGGCAAGGTGGGGCCAGGCGGCAACTTCCTCGCGCAACGGCACACGGTGACCATGGCCCGCTCGGAGGAGTACTTCCACCCGCTGACGGCGGTGCGTGACTCGCTCTCCGACTGGGAGAAGAAGGGGAAAGTAGACGCTCAGCGGCGGGCCAAAGAGGTCGTCTCGGAGATCCTCGGCAAGGAACGTGCGCGCTTCATTTCCGAGGAGGCAGAGACCAGAATCCGAGATGAGTATAGGATAAGACTGTAAAGGGAGGAGTGATGGCGGAGCAACCAGGACTTGCGGCCAAACCATATCGCCTGTACAGCGAACACGAGGTGGAAAGAATCGACCAGGCGGTCATGTGGACCCTGGAGAACGTCGGAATCCAGGTGAATTCGCGTCAGGCGCGAGAGCTTCTCCTCGCAGGGGGGGCGCAGGACAAGGGGGGGAACATCGTATCGCTTCCGGAGAGCCTGGTCCGCCGGTCTGTGGAGCGCGCCCCGTCCAAAGTGACCCTGTGCGGCCGCGATGAGCGCCACAACCTGGAATTGGAGGGGTCAAGAGTGTACTTCGGCACCGGGGGCACGGTGCTTCATACTTTGGATCTGGAGACGGGGGAGCGGCGGCCGACGACACTGCTGGACATCGCCCGCGTGGGGCGGCTGGTGGACGCGCTGGACAATGTGCACTTCTACCTGGTGCCGTTGTACCCCAACGACCTGCCCAAGGAGAAGGTGGATGTGAACCGCTTCTACGCAGGACTGGCCAACACTGAGAAGCACATCATGGGGGGCATCTACACGGCCGAGGGACTGCGGGAGGCGATCTCCCTGGCCGAAGAAGTGGCCGGCGGGGCCGATGCATTGCGCGAACGGCCCATCGTCTCGTTCATCACCTGCACGGTGGCGCCGCTCAGGATCGACGCGACATATGGGGACTTCCTGGTGGAGATCGCCAAGCGTGGATTGCCTGTGGCCATCCCCTCGGAGGTTGTGGCCGGTATCACCGGGCCGATGACCATTGCCGGGTCGACTGTGGTCCAGTTGGCGGAGACGATCGCCGGTCTTGTGGTCGCCCAGCTGGCCAACCCCGGCACTCCGGTGATCCTGGGCACGGTGTCCACGGTGATGGACCCGCGCCGGGCGGGGTACCTGTCCGGGGCGGTGGAGATGGGACTCATGCAAGCCGGGGTGGCACAGATGGCCCAGTACTATCGCCTGCCTCTGTACGCTACGGCCGGGATGTCCGACGCCAAGCTTCCCGACACACAGGCGGGATATGAGAAAGCGATGACGGCTTTGCTCGTGGGCCTGGCGGGGGCGAACTACATCCACGATGCTGCCGGCCCGTTGGAGTTTTGCACCACCGCCGCCTATGAACAGTACGTTATCGACGACGAGATTCTGGGGATGGTCATGCGCTGCGTGCGCGGGGTGGAGGTCTCCGATGACACGCTGGGGGTGGACGTTATCTCTCAGGTCGGTCCCGGCGGGCACTTCCTTACAAACGCGCATACACTGAAGCACATGCGGAGCGAGCTGTTCGCCCCGCGGGTCTCCGATCGGGACTTGAGAGAGCACTGGGAGGAGAAGGGGTCGCCGGACACTAGGCACCGCGCGCGGGAGATCGCCCGGAGCATTCTCAGCGAGCACCGGCCCCCGGGATTCCCGGAGGCTGTGGATCGCAGGCTGCGGGAGCGGTTCTCGACGATCGCTCTGCCGGAAGAGGAGGCGAGGCCGTGAAGTCATTTGTAATCGGGGAGCTGCTCAACTCCAGCCGCACGGAGGTGCGTGAGGCGCTGCAGGCCAAGGACAGCGAGACCATAGCGCGGTTGGCAAGGTCACAAGTTGAGGCGGGAGCTGGCGCGCTTGACGTGAACGCTGCTCAGTCGATGGAGGATGAGGCGGCGGACCTGCGCTGGATGATCGAAGTGGTACAGGACGCTGTCGGAGATGTTAGGCTGGCTGTGGACACCTCCGACCCGAAGG
>PWTL01000078.1 GCA_003562845.1 Candidatus Acetothermia bacterium | reverse complement strand
GAGTTCGGTGAGGCTGCTACTCCCTACGCCGTTGCAGGGGAAGACGCAGAGCTGTCTAACGCGATCAGCGTGACCGTAGGGTGTGGTCCTTCACCTGGCAAGGATAGGAGTCGACAGCTCCCCCTCCCTCGTGCTCAAGCACGACGCCACTCACTGCCTACTTCCCGCCCCCTCACCGCGAGGCGGGCGCTGCCTCCGGCGCCCGCCTCGCGCGCTCCTTTCTCACCTCAAGGACTGTTGTCGGCTCTCTTCGCCTCGTACATCTGCGCGTCGGCAGCGCCGAGAAGATCGCGGATAGAGCGGCCGCATCCCGGAGTCCAGGTGGCCCAGCCCACGTCCACGGACAGCGGGATGTCCGGAAGGTGCTCACCGCTCCAATCCTCTACTGCCGCCTGGAGCCGCTGCAGTACGATGTCTACAGGGTACGCAGTCTCCGGGAGGACCACCAGGAACTCGTCTCCACCATAGCGCACCAGCCAATCGCTCTCCCGCAACGAAGCCTTCAGCACACCGGCGATCGCCTGCAGGACCTCATCTCCCTTGGCGTGGCCCCGGTGGTCGTTGACCCTCTTGAAGCCCTTCAGGTCGGCCACCACCAAGGTGAACGGTCGCCCATAGCGCTGGGCTCTCTTCAGCTCGGCGCGGATACTCTCTTCAAAATAGTGTCGGTTGAACAGGCCCGTCAGCGGGTCGCGCAGGGCTTTCTGCTTCAACGCCCCTTCAGTCTCCACCTGTTCACTGATGTCCCAGAGGTCGACAAGGTGGGCGGACTGCCCTTCAAGGTCCAACACGTAGCTCCGCACGAGCACCCACACCAAAGAGCCATCCTTGCGCACAGCGCGTGCCCGCACGCCTCTTCGCTGCGTGTCTTCCTGCACAAGCAGCTGGCGGTCCTCGGGATGGATGAGCTGCCGCCAGGGGTGCATGACTTGGAGCTCCTCCTTGCTGTAGCCGAACATCTCCACCACGCGCCGGTTGGCGTACTCCACCCGGTCGCCGCTGGTCACGAGGAGCCCCGCCATACAATGTTCGGCCAACGCGGAGAACAGCGCCTCCCTGCCAGGGGAATCCTTCTCTTTCGGAGCTGCCTCCCCGGACAGGTACGTCGCCCCAAGCCGGGCCAGCTGCTCCAAGGCCCGCAGCCGCGCCTTGTCGGGCAGGGCACCGTCTCGCGGATCGTCCACGGATATTGCACCGATATACCCCTGTGCGGCGCATATCGGCGTTAGCAGTAGGTCATGCCGCTGCCATCCGCCAGGCCGCAGAAACCTCCGGCGACTCTCCAGACACCAGCCCGAGTCCCTGGAGAGCCCCCTCTCGCGGATGAAGTAGGACCCTTCCAGGAGGAATTCCGGCGAAAAGCGCCCACCGCTTACCTCACAGCCCTCTTTCACCCGCGAGCGGACAAGCGCCTGTTCCTCTTCCGAGAGCCCACGGGAGGCGCAAGCCACCACTCGCGTCGTCCCCGCAGGCTGCTGGAGCGGCTGCTCGTACAGGGACACCAGCGCCCGCCGAAACGGGGTCTGCGCAACAGCCGCCTCGGCTAGCCTGTCCAGTATTCTGTGCACAGCAGCGCTAACCCCGTCTTCTCCCGCGGGGGTCCAGCCGTCCGGAACGGCCTCGGAGAGTCGTGCATGCTCCCGGAACTCATCCACGCCGATTCATTCTAAGCACAGAGCATCCGCGCAGACAACTCTCGGCCCGGACGCGTGTCCCCCCAGAGCACAACCTGCTTCCTTGTCCACAGCGAACATCTCTCCTAGCCTCTACTGCAGGTGACCAAAGCGGGTGGGGGGGTTGTACGGTGGAGATGCAGGAGTTGTTAGCCGTGTACCAGGCGACGTCCGCCACCGCGGCGGCAAAGGAACGCGCATACTGGGGGTTGATCGGTGCGATCTTGCTCGCCAGTGTTGTCTTACTGGCGGTAGGCGCCTTTTTCGTGTCCGCATCGTGGCTCGAGGGATGGAAGAGGCTCACCTCCGGCGTGGCCGCGCTGGGCTTAGTGCTGACCTTGTATTGGGCAGTCATGCAACACCGCCTCGGCAGAGAGCTCTCCCTGTGGCACGGCCTTCTGCGACAGGTGGAGAGCGAGTTCGCGGGGATGGAGTTCCATCGCGGCGCGTTCCGCTTTCAGTTGGGCGAGGATGTGCGTGTGCCGAGCACATCGCCGCGCTCTGAGGAGTGGTACTCGCAGCTCGTCCACATCGGCCGAGCCGGCCGGGCATCCGGACGGCTGTTCAAAGCGCTCCTCCCCGGAGGGTTCCTCGTCGCCTGGGTGCTGCTGGGGCTGTTCCCCTGGATCTGCGTGTAGTACACGTTGGCCAAACCGCCGCCCGCGGGTGTATGGTTGGGCGGAGGTGAGGAGAGATGAAAGCGACGTGGTTGAAGGTGCTGTTGTTGGTCATGGGGGTGGCCCTCCTTTCTGGTTGTGGGCTGTTGTTCCCTCCGCCCGGACACGGTGGGGAACCAGTGTACACGCTCGCCTTCAGCCCCGATGGTTCTCTCCTCGCCTCCGGCTCCCGGGACCGTGACATTCGCTTGTGGGATGTGGCCGAAAAGAGTCGTGTGGCCACCTTGACCGGACACGGAGCGCACGTGTGGTCGGTGGCGTTCAGCCCCAACGGCTCTCTTCTCGCCTCCGGTTCCTCGGACGGCACCGTGCGCGTGTGGAACGTGAACACCCGCGAGGTAGTGCGGGTGTTCGACAGACACACCGCAGACGTGCGCGCCGTGGCGTTCAGCCCAGATGGAACTCGTATCGCCTCTGCCTCCTGGGACGAGACTGTACTCGTATGGAGGACGGCCACCGGCGAGGTCGTGCACACCCTGAGCCACGAAAACAGGGTCCGCGCCGTGGCATTCAGCCCCGATGGAACTCGTATCGCTTCGGGCACCGGCGACGGCGGCCCGATCCACCTGTGGGACGCGGGGACGGGCGCTCTCCTACGGACCATCGAGGAGCACACGGGTCCGGTGAACGCCGTCGCCTTCAGCGGGGAGTACCTGGTCTCGGGAAGCGAGGACGGCAGTGTACGCCTGTGGAACGCCGCCACCGGCGAGCAGGTGCGCAGTTTGCCCCACGCCGGCGCAGTGATGGCTGTCGCGTTCAGCCCTGACGGAACACGCCTGGCCAGCGCCTCGCGGGACAGGTCAGCCCGGGTGTGGACAGTCGCCACTGGAGACTTGTACAGGAGCTTCTCCCACCCGGCACCGGTGGGAGCCGTGGCCTACCGCCCCGGGGGAACGATGCTCGCTACTGGAGCCGACGATGGTCGCATCCGCTTGTGGGACGTGGTAGGAGACGTCGAGCTGTGGACGCTCCCTGTAGAGGATGATCTGGACGGGGTTCTCTGAGCCGGGCCCCGGCGGACCTCACTCCCCGAGCCCCATGCGCGCCAGGAGCTCCCGGTAGCGGGGATCGTCCCGTACGCTGTCCAGCGCAGGGTGTACCTTGATCCACAGGGCGTGTCCATCGCGACGCTCCCAGGCTTCCTCCAACCAGGAGAGCCCGCGGTCCTTGTCCCCCAGCCCGAAGGAGAGAGTGGCCAGGGCGAAAGCAAGATCGTGCTGGGGAGGAAGATTCTCCAGGGCTGTCAGCACCTCCCGCGCCGCCTGTTCCTCCCCGCTCTGTGCGGAGATCAGCCCGCGGAGGGCCGCGATCCACACCTGGGAGGACCTGTCGCCCGGGTCCGCTTCCTCCTCGGCCCGCTGCAGCGCGTGGCGGGCACCGCCCATGTCCTCCTGCAACAGGCAGGCCATGGCCAGTCCCACGTACAGACCGCCTTTTAGGTAACCCGGGGAGAACTCCAGCGCTGTAGAGTACTGCTCTCGCGCCTCGTCAAACCTCCGGGCCAGGGTCAAGATCCGCCCCGCGTCGGCGTTTATCGCCGGGGACAAAGGATCGAGCTCCAGCGCCCGCCGGATCTCCGCCAGGCCGTCCTTTTGCCGCCCAGTTGCTGTAAGCACCAACGCATGCCAGTGGTGGGCGGTAGCGTAGTTGGGGTTGAGTTCGATAGCGTGGCGCAGGCTCCGCTCTGCCTGGCTGATGTCACGCCTGTATTGCCAGCGGATGAGCCCCAGCGAGGCGTGCGCCTCGGCCAGGCTTTCGTCCAACCGCAATGCCTCCAGCGCCGCCTCCTCGGCCATGGGGTAGCCCTCCTCCGGGGGCATGAACCCCAGCGCAGTGAGAACGGAAAAGGAGTCTGCCAGCCCCGCGTGGGCGGGGGCGAACTCCGCGTCGGCCTCCAGAGCCCGTTGGAAGTAGTCGATCCCCCGCTCCAACCCCTCCTGGGTACGCTGGTTCCAGAAGTGTCGGCCCTTCAGGTACAGGGTGTAGGCCTCTATGTCCTGGGTGGACTCCTTGGCCAGCTGTCGGCGTTCGCCGGCGAGGAGCTTGACCTCCAACGCTCGCGCCACCTCGTGGGCGATGTCCCGCTGCAGGGAGAACACATCCTCCATCTCCCGCTCATAGGCACAGGACCACAGGTGCTCCTCGGTGCTCGTGTCCACGAGCTGTGCGGTGATGCGTACGCGGTTGCCCGCTTTGCGGACGCTGCCCTCCAGGACCACGCCCACCCCGAGCTCTTCCCCGATCTGCGAGATGCGCTTGTTCGCCCCGCGGTAGGGCATCACGGACGTCTGTGCGATGACCCGCAGCCCCCCGATCTGCGACAGGCGGTAGATCAACTCCTCGGTCATCCCGTCGGCGAAGTACGCGTCGGCCGGGTCGGGGCTGGTGTTGGCAAGGGGGAGAACAGCAATACGAGTGCGTTCCCTCTTCGCCGGACGACGGGACGAGGCTTCGCCCCCCACATGGTACACCTCCACCGGCAGGCGCACGTTCTTCAACTCCTGCTTCCCCAGGCTCATGAGCTCCACGTTCACCCGGTGTTGGACTTGGTCGTACACCTGCTGTGATATGGCGATTCCCCCCGGGGGGGCCAGGCGTTCGATTCGCGCGGCGATGTTCACCCCGTCGCCCAGAATGTCGCCGGCGTGGGGGACGACCTCACCCACGTGCAGACCGATGCGCAGTTGGAGCCGCCTCCCCTCAGTGACCTCCTCATTGCGCTTTCTCACGGCCTCCTGCACGGCGATGGCGCACTGCATCGCCGACAGAGCACTGGGGAACTCCACCAGGAATCCGTCGCCAGTGGACTTCACCACCCGGCCGCCGTACTCGGAGAACACTCCCTGCAGGAGTTCTCCGTGCTCCTCCAGGACGTCCAAGGTACGGTCTTCGTCCTCCTGAGTCAGCGCCGTGTACCCGACGATGTCCGTGACCATCACTGCGGCCAGCCTACGCTCGCGCTCCAACGTTCACCGCCTTCACGTTCGGCATCCGTCCTTGCACACCGCTTTGATGGGATTCTAGGGCCTGCGCTCCTGCACGTCGAGTCGGCCGAGGGTCACCTCAAGACGAACCACCGCCCCCCGCGTCACGTCAGCGACCCGGGAGATCTCCAACCGGTCCTCCACATCCCCCTCCCGCAAGGTCACCTCCGGGGCGGCCCCCGCGAGCCACCTGCGGGCGGAATCCGCGGACACGGCCAACCCCACTCCGGCGGGACCCTCTTCGGTGAGCGAGCCGCTGACCACCCCGACCACCTCTCCCCACATGTTCACCAGCGGGGCCCCGCTCATGCCTCCCTCGTAAGCACCGTGCACCAGAACCAGGTCCTCGAGCCACACGTCTCCCGGGGCCACGGCGCTTGCCCCCACCTGCAGGATCTCCCCGACGACGGTCGCCGGCCGCGGTGTTCCCGCAGGGTACCCCACCGCAAGCACCATGTCCCCGGGCCCGAGCACCCGCCACCTGCTCCAGGCAATGCCTGCCCCGTCCACACCCTCGGCCTCCAGCAACGCCAAGTCGCGGGGGGGGCTGCTCGCCACCACCTCCGCCTCATAGGCCCGGCCTTCCCAGTGCACGGTGAAGCTCACCCCGTCTCGCACCACATGCTCACAGGTGAGCACGTACCCTCCTCCCAGAATCACCCCGCTGCCCCAGGAGACCCTCCCCGGCAGGAGCAACCGGGTGACGCCCGTGGCCAGCATCGCCACGGCCAGCCCCAGCGCAAGCAGCCCCAGAAGCCAGCGCAACCGGCGAGGCCGCTCCTCTTCCACATCGGCGAAGTCAGGCACTCCCCCCGGCAACTGCTGTGGCTTGCTCACGGCAACTCCTCGCCGAACCCGGCCTGCCGCTGGAGCTCAGCCAAATCAGGTTTCTCTGCCACCGCGTCTCGGGCCGCCTCCCAACGAGCCGCAAGCTCACCCAGGGAAATGTCGCTTCCCGCCCGGACAAACAGCGGGATCACGTGCAGGGGAGCTTCCACCACGATCTCCTGCGGGCCTTGTACTACCTCACCGCTCCAGGCATCCACCCACCGCCCGGGTGGCACGTGCACGCTCACAAAGCGGTCTCCCTCCCGCCACACCGGTCGCACCAGAAGATCGGGGCCGAGCAGATACTGCTCCCACAGATCACGGTACTCGGGCACCTCCGGGTAGGCCAGGGGCATGGGGCGTACCACCGGTGTCCCCCGCTCATCGGCGGTTACCGCCAGGGAGTAGGTATAGTCGGCAAGCACGTCCCGACGCAGATTGGCGTACAGATGCCACACCGCCAACAGTTCCCGGTCGTACACAGGCTGGAAGTGATATCCGCGCCCGTCCACCCGGGCTGGGAGCTCATCGGGCGCCCATGACCACGGCGCCAGGTCCCCGGTGGGTCCGACCTCCATGAGCGGCGTGAACGCGGAGAAGGCGAGCCACCGCGCCAACACCTCCCGGGGCGGACGGTGCCCGTAGCCCCCGGTGTCCGAACCCCAGAGGGGGAAGCTCATCGCCGCCGCTCGCTGCACCCCGATGATCGAGGCGCGCAGCCCCCACTGGCTGGGCTCTGCATCTCCCCCCCAAGCGATTGCGTAGCGCGCGCTTCCCACCCAACCGGCCCGTACGAGAAGCACGTACTCGTCCACGGAAGCCGCCTCGAACGCCCCGGCGGCGGCCTCGGCGAACCAGGCCGGATAGGCGTTATGGCCCTCCCGGTACGACGTCCCGTCAGCGTAGGTCCCGCGGAACAGGATCCCGTCGGGCACCTTCTCGTCGGCGCGGTCCAGCTTGAAGCCCACAATCCCGTCAGCGACGCGCTCCGCCAGGAGCTCCTGCCACCACTGCCGTGCCTGAGCGTCGGTGAAGTCGATCAGTGAGGCCCGCCACAGCCAGGGGACCGCGCCTCGCACGGTGAAGCCCGCTTGGCGGGCCCCCCGCCGCAGCTCACCGGTAAGCCACGGCGCGACCCACAACATCGTGTGAACACCCCGCTTTTCCATCCACGCAATCATCTCCCGCGCCCTCGGCAGCCGCACTGGATCGAACTCCAAATCGCCGTAACCCAACGGGCCCCCGGCCCACGGTCGGTCGATGATGTAGGCAGTACATGGAATCCCCAGCGCGTCCATCATCAGGATATCCTCCACCACCATGGAGTTGAACGGCGCCCAGGAGGGCGTTCCGTCATAGAATTCCTGGAGGTCCCATATTTCATCGCGCCACCGCCAGGGGCCGAACGCCCACCGGGGCGGGAGCACCGTCGTGCCCACCATGCGCGCGTACCGCTCGACCGCTTCCAGAGGCGTGGGCCCGGGGATGATCCGCAGGACTAGCTCCGGTCCTTCCTGCTCAATGGTGACCTGGGTGGGGAGGGAACGTCCGCGCGCGTCCCGGCCGAACCGATATGTCCCGGGCCAGTCGCTTTCCACGAACACCCCGTACCCTGCCGAGGAGACGAAAAACGGGCTATACAGCGATATAGTTGGGAGGGTGTACAGCCGGACCGTCTGGCCGCGCAGGTCTAACCCCTCCTCCATTTCCGGCCGGAACGAGCGGCCGTCAAGGCCCTGCACCACCCGCTCCATAAGGCCATAAAAGCCCTCTGTCTCCCCTACGCGGAGCCGCACCCCAATCCTCTCCCAGCTGCGCAGCTTCTCCACCGACACCGTGATCTGAACGGCTCCCTCCTCGGCAGAGGTTAAGAGCACCCGCACCTCCCGATCATCGGTAGTACGCGCCTGTAGCGTTACCTCCACTCCATCCTGAATCGCCGCGTAGGGGGGGAGGACGTCCACGGAACGCCGCACCCCGGCGATGTACAGCGCGGATGCGGTTCCGCCGTCCAGCGCGGCCACCGGCTTCCCCCCTTGCTCAAGCTCAATGGCCAGCGGCCTTGCTCGCACCAGGAACTCCAGAGGCAGCCTGCCGGCGAACGCCGTCGCCCCCCAGGATAAGGCCAGTATTGTGAGCACGATTCCGCGCGCCAGCATGACAACCAACCGTAGGACCCCGGTGCCCCGTCGGCAACCCCACCACAGGGGGACAGGCCCCCTACGGGGCCTGTGCCCCTCCCGTCCCCATATCTACAGGAGATCAGGTCGGACAACCGTCAGTGTGCCGCTCGTGCGGGTGATCACCCCGGCCTTCTCCATCTTGCCCAGCCACAGACTGGCCGTTTGCCGGCTGCAGCCGGCCATTTCCCCCAGATCTTTGGCGGAGATCTCCACAGAATGCGGTGTCGAATCTGCATGCTGACCTTCCTGCAGGAGGCGGTTCAATG
>PWTL01000095.1 GCA_003562845.1 Candidatus Acetothermia bacterium | reverse complement strand
TGATCGATGCCCTTCAGAACCTCCGAGAAGATGTCGGTATCGAGGACGGACTTATCCACACTTCGTCCTCAGTGGGTCCCGTGCTCTTGCCTCCAGAGACGCGTCAACCACCTGGTCCATCACCTCAGGGGCATCAGCGAACACCCCTAGCACCGGGTCGTCACGCCTTTCGGCTTCGAAGCGTTCAACTGCCTGGGCGATGGCGTTCTCCAGTGTGGTGTGAAGTGCCTCGGCGAGCCGTTGAACCCGCTCAAGCGTTTCTTGATCAAACTCGAGCTTCACAGTCTTCACGACACCCTCCACGCCTTCTTCTCGTCTAGGAATTATCGTACCGACGCTCCGCCGCGACGGCAAGATCGCCCGAGGTTGGTATCTGGATGGGGCGGTTGACGCGCCTGCGGCTTGTGGCTCTAAGCGGGTTGTGGCTTGATGTAGCTTGTGGGAATACCAACCCCGTTGGTGGTAGCGTCCCAGCTCGTCTGGGACGTCGAATGTGCCGGCGGGGACAAGCCCCGAGGAGTGGTGTTCGCCTTCCTTGGATGGTAGTGGCGCAGCTGGTCTGCACCGAGCCTTGGGTGTAGTAACATGCGTGGGGGAGCGTTACCGCCAGGAGGGTTCCGATGGAAGAGAGGACGATCACAGTCACAGCAGAGCTTATCGAGGAGGAAGTAGGCGGGTTCACGGTCTACTGCCCAGAGCTCGACATATACACGCAGGGGGAAGATCGGGATGATGCGTTGGCCAACTTGCGGGAAGCAGCGCAGCTGCACATCGAAGAGGTTGGAGCCGGGAACCTCAAGCTCAGGAGAGTAGAGCGACGGGGACTGACACTGCACGTTCATGCCTAAGCTCCCTCGTATCACGGGCGAGGAATTGGTCAAGGCACTACAGCGGGCGGGATTTGAGGTAGCTCGGCAGCGGGGCAGCCACGTACAGATGGGAAAGTGGATAGAAGGTGAGAAGGTCACCTTCCCAGTTCCAGTCCACCAAGGGAAGACGCTCAAGCCGGGCACGCTCAGTGGCATACTGAGGAAAGCCGGGATCAGCGTTGAGCAGCTACGCGCACTGCTGTAACGGGCAGAGAACTGACGCAAGGGATGCTGCAGGGGCTCTCATCTGGGTTCCCCCATGAGTGCTGAACTAGGGCCTATCCCTATGCCGGCGCCGGATATGAGCGAGGAGGACGTGCGAGATTGCCTGGGGGCGGGCGCGGGGACTCGTTCGCTATGGGCACGCAGGGATGGGAACGCCATTAGCTGTTTGGCTTTCCGGCTCTGTCGAACAGCTCGGCGGGGTCAAGACGAGCGATCCCCTCGATGATGTCGAAGTGGGGGTCGGTGCTGATGATCTCCGTCAGCCCCTTCCTTTTCATGACGGCTACATGGAGCACATCCCGTGCAACCACCCCTCGCGGCCCGTAGCGCTCGAAGAGGTCGATCGCCAGGCGGGCATCCTCCACCTCCACCGGGTGGACGGCAGCCACCAGCGTCACCACATCGCGGGCCATGGCCACCCCAGTTTGCCAACGCTGGATAGCGCCGAACCGGTACAGGATCTCCTGGACGATCTCCGTGTCGATGGCTACCGTAAGCCGCCCTTCTGCCACCTCGGTCATCACCCAGCGGCAAGGCTCCCGGTAGTGGTGCTCTTTGCCGCCAGCGTGCATTGGGACGTTGACGTCGAGGAAGAGCCTACTGGCCAAGGACTCCATCGACAATCTCCTCTTTCATCTCCTCCCACGCGCCCACTGGGGCCTCAAGGGAGAAGAGATCCTGCAGGGCTTGCCGGCGCTGCTTGCGGAGTTCGTCCTGGAGGTACTGGGCCTCGATGGCTTCGCGTACCATAGCGCTGACGGGCTTGCCTTCTTCCTCCGCCATCTTGAGCAGAAGCTCGTGCTGCTGTTCGGTGAGCACCGTCTGGATCCTCCGTGTATAGCGAGGTGCGGCCTGTCGAGCCTCTTTGGTACGATCGGACATGTTCATCACCGTTCGGTAGTATATTGAAGTTCAGCTAACGGCGCTACACTGTTCCTCGTTAAGCAGTAGCTCAGCATGCGCGGGCTGGATCGTGGCTCGTCCCAAGTTCGCATTGCGCTATCATGCCTGGGGGAGGGATGCCTCATGGACTGGATGGATGATGCCATGAAAACGTTGGACGTACCCATATTCGATATGCACCTCCACCTGCCGGCGCCGGGGCGGCGAAGGCCGTGGGGAGCTTGGGGCGAGCGGCTGGCCCAAGAGCGAGGGCAGGAGGTCCTCGACCTGTGGGTGGAGCGCGCTCGGAAGCGGCGCCGGAGCATGTGGAAGGAGAACCGCTTCCCCGAGCCGGAGTCCCCCCAGCCCGACCCCGGCGAAGGTGCGCGCCGCTACTCCCAGGAGGTCGAGCGGTACGGCCTGGAGGGCTTGTGCTTTGCGACCGGGGGCGGAAACGATCGACTCGCAGCGGCGCTCGGCGGCCATTCCAAGCTCCACGGACTGGCCCACCATAACCCATTCGACCCGGACTCCGCCGACGAGCTCGTGCGCGCGGTGGGCGAGCTGGGGCTGGTGGGCTACAAGGTGCTGGCACCCGCACTGGAAGGAGAGCTCTCCGATCCCCGGTTGGACCCGGTGTGGGACGCCTGCGCCAAACTGGACATACCCGTGCTCATCCATTTCGGCCCGTTGGGTGGCGGGGGAGGGATTGTGGCCGGGCCGAACATCAGCCCCCTGGCCCTCCACGATGTGGCCAAGGGCTGGCCGCACACCCCGTTTATAGTGCCGCACTTCGGCGCGGGGTACCTGCGCGAGCTCCTCCACCTTATGTGGGCTTGCGACAACGTGTACGTGGACACCTCGGGCAGCAACCAGTGGAGGCTGTACCTCTGGCCCCAGCCGAGCCTTGAGGAGCTGTTCAAGCTGTTTTTCGACCTGTTCGGCGCCGGGCGCATCCTTTTTGGCACCGACAGCTCACACTTCCCTCGGGGCTGGGTGGCCCAGTACGCGAAGGAGCAGCTGGCCGCGGCCCGCCAGGCGGGCCTGAAGGACCATCACCTGGAGAGGGTGTTCCGCGACAACGCGGTGGAGCTTCTCCAAGTGGAAGGCTCATCTGTGTGACAAGCTCCCTCTCGGAAACGACCGAGCGTCCGGTCAAAACGGCACGCAAGGTGCGATCGACGTCGGAGGCAAGCTCCGACGGTACAGGTGGGCGCAGACGGTACAGGTGGGCGCAGACGGTACAGGTGGGCGAAGACGGTACAGGTGGGCGAAGACGGTACAGGTGGGCGCATGGGCAAGCGGCGTCCGTAGCGGCTTTTCACTGGTTCCTGCGTATGCTAGAGTGGTTCATGTCCAGTTGTCGGGACCCGATGAGGAGGGGTCGGTAGCCTGATGCGCTCACGTATGGAGGGGCGTGTGGTCTTCTTCAGTCGTCCGTGGTGCAAGTTCCTGCTCGATCTTGCCTTGTGGACCGGCGCTGTGCCGCTGGCCTATTTCCTCCGGTTCGAGGGGTTGCCACCAGCCTTCCTGAGGAGTCTATTCGTCTACCTCGCTGTGGGGCTGCCGGTGCGGGCGGTGCTGATCTACATCTTCTCGCTGCACCGACAGAGCTGGCAGAACGTGAGCCTTACCGACCTGTGGCACTTGGCCTGGGCCGTGGGGCTGTACACGGCCACGATGTTCGCGATCAGCCTCGGCGTCTCCCGCTGGGTGGTCATCCCTCGCAGCGTTCCCATCATCGGCGGCGGCCTTGCCTTCCTGTTGCTTGGGGCTGTGCGCATGGCGGTGCGCAGTCGAAGCGAGCGATCACGACGTCGAGATGCCGGCGTGGCGCGTAGGGTGCTGGTGGTAGGTGCCGGGGAGGCGGGGACGATGATCGCCCGGGAGATGCTCCGGCACCCCGAGATCGGGGGGACGCCAGTGGGGTTCCTGGACGACGACCCGAGCAAGGGGCGTGTCAGGTTCATGGGGGTTCGCGTTCTGGGAGGGCTCGAGGACCTAACACGTGCCGCAGATAGAGTCCACGCAGATGAAGTGCTCATCGCCATCCCTTCGGCCCCCGGCCATGTGGTGCGCCGGGTGGTGGAACTCGCCCGTAAGGCGGGCTTGGGCTACCGGATCATCCCCGGCATGTACGAGATCCTGGCCGGCAAGGTGTCGGTGAGCCAGATCCGTGAGGTCTCGCTCGAGGACCTCCTCCGGCGCGATCCGGTGGAGCTCAACTTGGAGGAGATCTCCGACTACTTGAGCGACAGGGTGGTACTGGTCACCGGGGCCGGCGGGTCGATCGGCGCGGAGATCGTCCGCCAGGTGGCCCGGTTCGGACCGAAGGAAGTCCTGCTCCTTGGGCGGGGGGAGAACAGCCTGTTCGAGCTCTCCCACGACTTGGAGCGGCGATACCCCGCGCTTCCCCGCAGGACGCTGGTGGTCGACGTTCAGCAGCGGGGGCAGCTGGAGCACGTGTTCCGGACGTACAAGCCGCAGGTCGTGTTCCACGCCGCCGCCCACAAGCATGTGCCCCTGATGGAGGAGAACCCGGCGGCCGCGGTGCTCAACAACGTGTTCGGAACGCAGAATCTGGTCGAGCTTTCCCTGGAGCACAACGTGGAGCGGTTCGTGAACGTGTCCACCGACAAGGTGGTCAACCCCACTTCGGTGATGGGCGCCTCCAAGCGGGCGGCCGAGTACATCGTGCAGGAGGCAGCCCACCGGGCGCCCGAAGGGAGGGCGTACGTTTCCGTGCGGTTCGGAAACGTCCTCGGAAGCCGGGGCAGCGTGGTACCGCTGTTCAAGGAGCAGATACGCCGCGGCGGGCCGGTAACGGTGACCCATCCCGACATGAAGCGGTACTTCATGACCATCCCCGAGGCAGCCCAGCTCGTCCTGCAGGCCGGGGGGCTGGGGGAGAACGGCTCGGTGTACGTCCTGGACATGGGCGAGCCGGTGAAGATCGTGGAGCTGGCCGAGGAGCTCGTGCGCCTCTCTGGCCTGGAGCCCGGGGAGGATATCGAGATCGAGTTCACCGGTCTCCGGCCCGGGGAGAAGCTGTTCGAGGACTTCATGACCGCCGAGGAGGGCACTACGGCCACCCGGCACGAGAAGATCTACGTGGCGCGGGGAACGGCGCCGCCCGAGGACCTTTCCCAAGGGCTCGGCCGGCTGCACGCCGCCGCCGACGTCCAGGACGAGCAAGGCATCCGCGCGGCACTCAAGGAGCTCGTGCCCACGTACGCAAGCGAGGATTAGGTGTATGAGCCCAGGTCCGTTCCGCTTCCTTCCGGACCCCGGTCAACCTGTGTGTGAGCGAGCGCATTTTGTACAAGGAGTATGGTGGGGCCTGTGTAGCTCCAGGAGCGGATGCGGGCCGGGCTATTCCATGGTGGTAGCGTCCCAGCTTGCCTGGGACGTCTAAACACCGTCGGGGACAAGGTCGTCCAGCTCAGCACACCGCCCACCAAGGCACCGCGAGTACATCGTGGGTGAGCCATTCGAACTCTTCCCCCGCGTACAAAAGAAGGCCAGCTCGTGCCGTGTCCCGATATTCGGCACGGAAAGCCCTCAGCCCAGCGGTATCCTGTGCTCGTGCCCGGGATGAGGTCTTGACCTCGAGGGGAAGGAGCTGCCCGCCTGCCTCGATGACGAAGTCCACCTCCTGACCGGCCGACGTCCGCCAGAAGAGGATCTCGGCTCGCCCCTCTCGAGCATCCCGCCAAGCCAGGAGATCCTGCAACACAAGGTTCTCCAGGTGTGTTCCGTCCGGTTCCGGGTCTCCTGCCAGGTGCAGGGCCAGTCCCACGTCTCCCCAGTAAAGCTTGGGGGACTTGACCAGCCGCTTTGTCCGGTTCACTGCATACGGAGGGACACGAACGAGCAGGTAGGACGTCTCCAACAGATTCAGGTAACGGTGGACGGTGGGCTGAGGAAGGCCAACGTCTCGGCCCAGTTCCGTTTGGTTCGTAAGCCCGCCCAGACGGAGCGCGGCTGCCCGCATCAAGCGTCGGAAGTCAGGAAGCGATGCCACCGATGAAAGCTCCCGGAGGTCCCGCTCAAGGTAGGTTCGCACGTACCCCTCGAACCAAACCGCACGGTCCTCGGCGCGGTTCATGTGCACCGCGGGCACCGGGAAGCCACCGGTCCGCACCCGCTCGTGCCAGTCCTCCGGCTCCGGATCCTGGGCGCCGAGCACGTTGATCCACGCCTTCTCGTCGGCGGCCAGAAGCTCCTCCCACAGGCCACAGCGGCCACGTCCCCGCTGTTCATGGCCCGTCATGGGCCAGAGCGTTAGGTAGCTCGCCCGTCCCGCCAACGACTCCGAGACCTTGCGCATCAGCAGGAGGTTAGCCGAGCCTGTGAGCAGGAATTGCCCGCTGCGCCGCTGGCGATCCACAACCCTCTTGATGGTAGACAGAAGCCGGGGCTCCCGCTGCACCTCATCGAGCGTCACCGGCTGAGCACCGCCGACAAGCGCTTGTGGATCGCGTTGGGCAAGATCCAGAACATCGAGGTCATCGAGGGAGTGAAAGCGACGTTCGCCAGTGTTCATCGTCCGGGCGAGGGTTGTCTTTCCCGTCTGTCTGGCGCCAGTCAACACCACCACCGGCATCAGGGACAGACGCTTTGCCAACAAAGCGTATGCGTAGCGCGGTACTTGCATATCATTCATGCCCTGTATGTTATCCATTCGCGGCTTGCATGGCAAGAGGTATGTCAGCGCCGGACATCACCGAGGACGAGGTGCGAGCGGTGGCCCTTCACGTCCACGGGAACATGAGCGAGGCCAAGTGGAACAGGTCGGGGGGACTGGACGAGTAGCTGTGGATCAGATAATCTGATAGTCGTCCTTTGTGGGGGTGGTCCGTGTGTGGTCCAAACGCAGCGTGACCGATGTTGCACGGCACTTCGCTGATTACGTCAACCGGGTGGCGTTCGGCGGTGAGCGCTTCATCCTCATGCGTGGTAAGAAGCAAGTGGCCGAGCTCGGTCCCGTACCCAGTGGAAGACGCGCGGGGGAGCTTACTGCTCTGCTGAACGCGCTCCCCCGGCTCTCCGAAACGGAAGCCGAAGAATTCGCTGAGGACCTCGCTGCGGCCCGGAACGAGCTGGCCCAGGGAAGAATGCAGGACCAATGGGACTCCTGATCGATGCCAGTGTGCTCATAGATCACGAGCGCGGTCGCATCGAAATCGAGGAGCAACTCCGACAGCGTCAGGACGAGGAGTTCTTCCTGTCGGTCATCACTGCAAGCGAGCTCTTGCATGGCGTTCACCGAGCGAGCGATCCGGGCATCTGCAGTCGGCGCTCCGCCTGGGTGGAGGCTATCCTGGAGCGGTTTCCTATCTTGCCTGTGGATCTCCCCACAGCTCGGGCGCATGCTCAACTGGGGGCACATCTCACCCAGCAAGGTCGGCTGATCGGCCCGCACGACCTATGGCTCGCGGCGGTCTGCCTGGCACATGGGTATACGCTGGTGACCGGCAACCTCCGAGAGTTTGAGCGGGTCCCCGGCCTCGATGTCGAATCTTGGCGGCGCTGATGTCGTCCCCGAGGCTTCTTGCTTTGCTCCCACGCATCAGAGACCGGTGGTACCGGGGTTGCGCCGTCACCATCGACGATGCCAGCTTTCGTGTCCGTAGCCGGCCGGTCATCTGAGTCGTGGGCAGTCTGGCGAACGGACACGCTTCCCCCTCCTGCGGGAACATGACCGCGGAACAGGTGCAGCGGGTGGTCGAGGCGCTGAGCAGAGCAAGGTGTGAGGGGTGAGGTGTGGAACAGACTTGTCGCTTGTGGCGCGTGGCCTGTGGGAACACCAACCTATCGAAGGCAGGGGGTGTTGGTCTGCGCCGGTTACGATGCGCAACCTCGCACTCCCCTTAAGCCATCCTGCGCGACGCCCGCTACTCAAGAAATGCCGGACTGTGTTCGTGGCGACCCCACCCTCGGCGGCAGCGCCGGGGCCTTGGCCCCGACCGGAGCGCGTCGTTGCGGTGTGTAGTAGACACTTCTGACACTGATATGTATACTCCTCGGTGACGGAGGGGAGGGCATGATGAGCAGTTCTACAGTGCGAATCAGCACAGAGGCTAAGGAGACCCTACGCGCGCTCGCCAGCTCAACGAACAAGACGATGCAGGACGTCCTCGACGAGGCGGTGGAGCTCTGCCGACGGCGGATGTTCTTGACCGAGGCAAATGCGGCCTTCCACCGGCTGCGGCGGGACACACAGGCCTGGGAGCAAGAGAAAAGGGAACGCGCTGCCTGGGACAGCACCCTGGCCGACGGGCTTGAGGAGTAGGCCGTGGCACGGGCCTCGCGCGGGGACCTCTGCTCGGTGGAGCTGTCACCGGTGCGGGGGCGAGAGCAGGCTGGCAGGCGCCCCGCCCTAGTCGTTTCTGTGGACGAGTTCAACCACGGACCGGCAGACCTTGTGGTGGTCGTTCCCCTCACCACGAAGGATAAAGGGATCCCCTTCCACGTCGGGATTCGCCCGCCCGAAGGGGGCGTGGATCGCCCCAGCTACATCAAGTGCGAAGACGTTCGCTCCGTGTCCAAGGAGCGGCTGGTGGAACAGCTCGGAAGCGTAGACGCTGGTACGCTGGCGCAGGTGGAAGACCGGTTGCGCATCCTGCTCGGGTTGTGAACAGCAGGGTTGTGGGAAAGTCTCTTGTCGCCCGTAGTCCGTGGCTTGTCGGGACGCCCCCCTCGGCGGTTGCGGCGCAGCTCGTCTGCGCTGAATACGTCGGGGACAAGCCCCGACGCCACCACCAAATGGGTAGCGTGGCAGC
>PWTL01000092.1 GCA_003562845.1 Candidatus Acetothermia bacterium | reverse complement strand
GAAGGAGACGGTCCGCTCCAGGGGGACTCCGAGGATGGACGTACGCGCCTCGTTCAGCGGCGAGTCGGCGCCGACGAAACGCAGCGCTTGTGGCGTCATGTGGCCACTGATCGGGCCTGGGCGACCAGATCCTCCACAAACCGGGGCAGGGCGAGCGCCCCGCGGTGCAACGCCGGAGTGTAGTAGCAGGTGGCCAGATCCCGGTCTCGGCACCGGCCCTCCACGTGCTCCAGCTGGGCCAGTGGGTCCTCTTCCGAAGCCAACACGTACGCCCACATTCCCGAAGGGTAGACGGGGACGAATCCAAGGTACGTGCACACGTGGGGCATTAGGCGCGACAGACGTCTGAGCACCGCGACAAGCTCTTCGGGCCAGTAGAAGGGTGTGCCCGCCTGCAGCGCCAGCACTCCTCCCGAACGCATAGCTCCCCGGCAGTTGCGGAAAAAGCCTTCGGCGAACAGGGCCTCGCCGGGGCCCACAGGGTCGGTAGAATCGACCAAGACCACATCGTAGGCGTCGGGGTTACGAGGCAAGAAGTCCTCCCCGGGGCATACCTGCAAGGTTACCCGTGGGTCGTCGAGTGCCCCTTGGTGCACCCCCGGGAGGGCCTCCCGCGCCGCGTCGATCACCCCTTGGTCGATCTCCGCCAGCGTAGCGTGCTCCACAGTCTGGTGACGTAGCACCTCGCGCAACGTTCCTCCATCGCCTCCTCCCACTACGAGAACATCCCGCGGCTGAGGATGGGACAGCATTGCTGGGTGCACAAGCATCTCGTGATAAAAAGGCTCGTCCCGCTCGGAGAGCATGAGCTTGCCGTCCAGAGCCAGCACCCGGCCCAGACTCTCGGTCCGCACCAGGTCGAGCTCTTGCAGCTCCGTCCTCCGACGGACGAGCCTACGCGCGACCCTTAGGCAGAGTCGCACATCCTTTGTCTGCTCCTCGCACAACCAGTCTTCGCCGCGTCTTCCTCCGCTACTCATAGCTGGATTCCTCGCCTGATCTCCAGCACGTCAACGCGCTGGGGGCGAAACAGGTCACGGAGCACATCCAGAGCCGCTTCCGGGAGCGCCTTCTCCCCGCAGGTGAACACGTCCACGGCGGCATAGTCCAGCTCCGGCCACGTGTGCACGGAGATGTGCGATTCCGCAATCACAGCCACCCCTGACACCCCGCTTGGATTGAACGTGTGGACCTGGATGCTCAGGGCAGTGGCCTGTGCGCGATCGACCGCGTTCTGCAACGCCTTGCGCAGAGCGTCGGGTTCGTTGATGTTGCGCTCGCATGCCCACATCTCCACCACGAGCTGCTTGCCCAGTGCCTTCATTTTTCACCTCCTCCTCCGGACGAATAGGGACACACACGAACGGCCCTTCTGGGTTACGCCCAAAAGGGCCTGACCACTCCCCGGGTGCAAGTGGTATCGTCACGAGGGCCATTTTAGAAGAAAAGACAGGCGGCGACCACGCCCCCGCAGCGCTGCACGCGGTGTTCGGCCGCCGCAATCTGCACAACCGCTGCCTTGAGTCCCCGCATGCGGAAGGCCGCCTCGATCTTGGCTTGCACGTCAGCCTCCACTTCCTGTGCCGAAGCGCCTTGCCCCTCCATTACCACACCGAATCCATCCGCGGCGCGCCCCACTCCCACCGCTGAAGCGAGAATCTCGCCGGCCACTGACGACGTTCGTGCCCCGTAGACCACGAGCACGAACTCCCCCTTCTCCAGTTGCGGCACCTCTTGCACCAGCGAGACGTGGCGAGGCATGATGCTCGTTACTCTCACTAGGTTGAGGTCGCCGATTCCGGCGGCAAGGAGGGCGCCGTCGAAGGCGTTCAGCTCTGTAGGGCCCTCGGCCTTGCCCGCCGCCAGGCATGCGTATTGAACACTCCTCGACAACATTATGTCCCCCTTTTCTCGTTAGGTTGTGGCCGCCTCCGCATCGTCGAACATGTCTCCCTGAAGCTCTTCCTGTGGGCAATGTGGGTGCTCCAGAAGCTCCAGGCGAATCAGCGCCGAGCGGTACCATTGCTCGCCCGCACCGGGAACTCTCCGAGTGGGGAGCTTATCCCAAGCGACCATGGTCTCGAAGTAGGTCCAGTTTTCGTAAGAGTGGAAGTCATGGAGCAGATCCGTGATCACCGCACCCGACTGTAATAGTTCCTCTTGGATATGGCGCCACTTGGTCAGCGAAGCCTCGCGTCTGGTGAGGCCCAGATAGCCAGAGCAGCCAGGACCTCGCAGCGCCGACATACCCCGCCAGGCGAAGGCGAGAAACCCTCGCAGCGACTCCGTGGGGTCACAGACGAACGTGTGGAAGGAGGGGATGAGCTCAAGGGGGAGCGGGTGGCGTAAGTCGTGCTGCGCTACCTCGAGGGGCAGGCCCTGCTCTGTGGCCGTCTCCCGCAGAAAGCTGACGATGCGCGGGTCGATGTCCAGAGCTACTAACCTCTTTGGGGCCTTGGTGAGAGCTAGGGCCAGAGAGAGGAGATCGTCGTCCCCCAGCACCAAGACCTCCCGTCCGGCGACGTCCGCCTTGCTCCACATGAACGCAGCCCGAGACAGCACACTGGCTTCATCGACAAACCCCTGGTCGAACTCCTGCAGAGCCTGCGGTCTGCCGGCGGCAAGCTCGGAGAATGTTTGGGCTACACAAGCCATGGGACCCAGTTCGACTCCGCTGCCCCGGCAACTGGGGCAACGGAGTTCCGGGGGCGGCTGCACTCCCAGCGCCCGGCACTTCTCGCGCCCGCGGCTCGTGAGCCAGATGCGGCCATCGTTCCACTCCAGCCACTCTGTCCGGTGTAGCTCTCGTAGGAGCTCACAGGCGGCCATCACGGGCACATCCGACAGATCCATGATCCGCCACACGTCCTCCGAACTCAGAATGGCCGCCAGGAGGCGCTCTACGTCGCGCTCGTTCACCGGTGTTTGGGATCTGGTGGAAGCCGCCAGGGCGAGTTCACGAAGCTCCATTCTCACCTCCACAACTTTGATGCCGCTCGCCCCCAACGCGAGCGGAGGAGGATACACGACGGTGCAAGTGGACGCTACAGAACGAGCAGATCCTGTTTAGGGAACTCCGACAGCACTTCGCATCCGTCGGGGCGGATGACCACCAGGTCTTCGATCCGCACGCCGAACTCCCCGACTAGATAGGCCCCCGGCTCTACCGTGACCACCATCCCCGGCTTGAGCATGTCCTTCGAGGTTGGAGCAAGGCGCGGACCTTCGTGCACCTCCAGGCCCACGCCGTGACCAAGCCCATGTCCGAAGTGCTCTCCGAGGCCCGCATTGACGAGAACCGTCCGCGCTGTCTCATCGGCGGCCTTCCCTGAGATGTCGGGCCGTACCGCCTCTAGTCCGGCTTGGTTGGCTGCCAGTACGTGTTCGTACACTTCCCGCACGCGGCGGGGCACCTCGCCCAAGGCGACCACCCTGGTGAGATCGGAGCAATAACCGTCCAGTTGCACCCCGATGTCGAACAGCACTACCTCCCCATCGACGAGCTCTCTGGCGCCCGGGCGGTGGTGAGGGCGAGAGCTGTGCGGGCCTGAGGCCACAATCAGGTCGAAGGCCACCGCGTCAGCGCCTTGCTTTCGGTACCATGTCTCCAGCTCCAGTGCTACGTCTCGCTCGGACATCCCCGGACGAATACGCCCCAGGATCCACCTCAGCCCTCTGTCGGTCAGTTGCGCGGCGGACGCGATGCGTTCGATCTCTGCGCTTTCCTTGACCTGGCGGGCCTCCTCCACCCAGCTGGGAGTGGGGACGAACTCCACGCTGGGGCAAGAAGCTTGCAGGTCCTGCAAGGTCCTCACAGTCATGTGGGCCGCAGCGAGCCCCACCCTGCGGACGTCCGCAGCGCGAATCTGCTCTGTCAGCCACTCGCTCCAGCGGCCCTCGACTTTGCGCACGGGTAGCTCCCCCACCTGGCCCGCAGCCTGCTCGGTGTAGCGGCTGTCGGTGCCCAGCCAGCACGCGTCTCCAATCCACACGAAGCCCAGGCTGCCGGTGAACCCGGTGAGGTAGTACTGGTTAGCGCGGTCCGAGTTTTCCGTGTTGATCACCAGAAAAGAGTCGAGGCCCTCTTCAGAAGCGCGACGGGCGACGCCCTCTCTGCGCTGTGTGTGGTCCACGTCATCATCCTCCCTGTCTGCATTGTTTGCACAGGCCGAACACCCGCAGGCTGTGTCCCTCGGGGAGGAAGCCCCGCACGCGGGCCACCTCAGCGATCGCTTCGTTCAGAGACTCGTCCTCCACCTCCACTACTCGTCCGCATTGGGAGCAGACAAGATGCTCGTGGTGCGCTTGATCCGCCACCTCAAAGTGAGCATGTGGATCTCCGAGGTCGATCACTCGCAGCAGTCCTGCCTGTACGAGCAAGCTCAGAGTGCGGTAGACGGTGGAGAACGAAATAGTGGAGTTCTTCTGTAGGCGTGCCCACAGCTCAGCGGCTTCGAAATGACTGTGCATGGACAGCGCCTCGCGAGCCACCTGCCGTCGGGCTTCGGTTACGTTGAAACGGCTGGCTCGCAGAAAACGCGTGAAGCGCTCTACGCCGTCGTCGACGTTCATCGAGGAGATTCTAGGGATCTTGCACTTTGTTGTCAAAGAAGACCGATTGCACCTATAATTCCGGCCATGACGTTGGAGGAGCTACGGGGAGGGGTCGAACGTATCCGCCGGGAGTGGACCGAATCGCTGCCGGAGGCGTGTGATCTTGAGGCGCTGGAGCAGCTTCGCGTTCAGTTCCTCGGCCGCAAGGGCCGGGTGACGGCTCTCCTGGGGCGGATGAAAGAGCTGGACCTCGCGCAGCGGGCCGAGGCCGGAAGGCTGCTCAACAAGTTGAAGGATGAGGTCACCCGGGAGCTGGAAGAGCGCTCGTTGGCCTTGGAGAAGGCCGCAGTGGAAGAGAGGCTGACCGCGGAAGGTTACGACCTCACCCTGCCCGGAGTGTGGCGGCCCGTGGGCCATCTCCATCCGCTGACTCAAGTGCGGCTGGAGATCGAGGACATTTTCCTCAGACTGGGCTTCGATGTGGCGACCGGCCCTGAGGTAGAGACCGACTACTACAACTTCGAGGCGCTCAACATCCCCGCCGATCATCCTGCGCGAGATGAGTGGGACTCATTTTATGTGGGCGAGGGGCAACTCCTGCGCACCCACACCTCTCCCGTGCAAATCAGGGTGATGAAAGAGCGGCGTCCCCCAGTGCGCATCATCTGCCCCGGGAAGTGCTACCGCCGGGACAACCCGGACGCCACTCACGCCCAGGTCTTCCACCAGGTTGAGCTCCTGTGGGTGGACGAAGAGCTGACCATGGCCAATCTCAAGTGGATCATAGGGGAGTTTGTTGGTGCTTTCTTCGGCCCCGATTACGAGATGCGCTTCGCCGCTGACTACTTCCCGTTCACCGAGCCCTCAGCCCAGGTGCACATCCGGCCGCGAGGACGGGCGGCAACGGGGCGCCACCTTGGCGGCTGGCTGGAGATCATGGGGGCGGGGATGGTTGACCCGTTGGTTTTGGAGGAAGTGGGCTACGATCCGGAGAGGTATACGGGCTTTGCCTTCGGCCTCGGAGTGGAGCGGATGGCCATGCTGCGTTGGGGGATCGACGACATCCGGCTGTTCTTGCAGAATGACCCTCGTTTCTTGTACCAGTTCTGAGGGTCTCACGCCTCGGCGAGGCGCCGGGGCTTCCTACTCAGGGGCGAGCGTCACCCAGATGGGATTGGAGTGCGCGCGGTCGCCGTCCTCCGCCTCCACGGACAGCGCATACCACGCGTCCGCGGTCGGCCGATCGGTCCAGCGCACTGTGGCCCGAGCGCCGGTGATCTTCATCTCCTCAACTACTTCCCCGTCTTTGATGACCAGCGCCCGGTAAAGCGCGCGCTCTTCGTAGCGAGGCACCAGCACCACCTCCGCTGCAATCTCGAACGATTCCCCGGCGGCAAGCCTCACCGTGTCTCCGGGCAGGGCCGTCCTCGCCTGTGCGGTGAAGTTTACGTGAGGCCCATAGGTAGCGTAGGCCCTCCCCGCGCCCAGCGCTTCCAGCCAGGCCTCCACCGTTAACTCCCCTTGCACATGCACGTAGGTCCGTGCCCGGCCAGTCCGCGTGGACAGGTCCCGCCAGTTGTGGTCATCGCTTACCCCTACGGCGACGTAGCGGTAGCCCTCGTTCCACAGCTCGTACAGGCGCTCGATGGTGCGCGCGTCGTCGCGGGAGAACTCGCCATTGTATATCTCCACAAGATCGAACGTGTCGTCGTACTTGGGCCGGCCGCGCAGGTGGAAGTAGCCGAACAGGGGATGCATTGGATGGCAGGCTTGGATCAGTTTTGCTCCAGCGGTGCGGGCCTCGGCGAAGTAGTCAGCGGGGGTCTTTCGCAAGTGGTACGCTACCACGTCATCGAGTGGAAAAGCGTTCCAGTGGCCGTCAAGTGAGGTGATCTCCTCGCTCAAGATCACCGGAAAGCCACGGGCCTCGGCTGCCAAGGCGAAGGCCGCGTGTCCGGCTATGGTGTTATGATCGGTGATGCATCCCAGATCCAGACCGGCGCCCAGTTGCACGGCCACGAGCTGGTCGGGGGGAGTGAACCCATCCCAACTGGCGCTGCTGTGAACGTGGAGGTCGGCGGAGTAGTAGCGCCAGCTCTCTGCGGGGGAGAAGCTCTGCGTAAGATCTACAGAGACCTCCAGCGGCAGGCCCCGGTGGACTGTTATCTCGAGCTGAACGGCGGCACTCGTAAACCCCGCCCCTCGTTCCACTCGCAGGATGTGCGTGCCCGGGGCGAGGGTGAGTCGCACCTCCCCCGGCCGGCGCACCTCGTTGTACGCTACCTGAGAGCGTCCGCTCGCAGAGGTGGTGAGCACCATGGCGTCCGTGGGTTCACCGTCCATGGTCACGTGGACCAAGACCGCTACTGTGCCTTGTGTGAGTCCACTACTGGCGGCGAGTACCGCGGCAAACGCACCGAGGGCGAGCGCCATGAACCTGGTCATACTGCCTCCCTATGGGGTCACCCAAACTATTCTTCGGGGCATTGTACCCTGCGGGCGAGGAAAAGAGGATTCCTGGACCCCAAACCTTCCTTTAGCCGAACGGCGTCTTACAAATCGTGATGTTCAAGTCATCCATGCCCCCTATGCTGGATTCTAGCGCTTCGCGACCACGAGGCCCCAGTGTTCACTCAGAGGCTCAGGGGGGGACGTTGATCCAAACCCTGTGTTATGCACTGGTATGCGCCTGGAGCGAACCCGTACTTCCGTGCACACTAGTTTGGTAGGAACCTCGCTCCCAGGAGGAGAGACAGGTAGATGCGCTATGAGTGTCTGTTGTTCGACGCAGACAGGACGATCCTGGACTATGACGCGGCAGAGGAGCAGGCATTGGCCGCCGCCCTCGCCGAACTCGGCGTGCAAGCTACGAAGGAGCACATCCACGCCTACCGGGAGATCAACGCACGCGTCTGGGAAGCCTACGAGCGACGGGAGATCAGTCAGTGGGAGTTGGGTGAGCGAAGGTTCAGCGAGTTGTTCGCCCGGTGTGGGGTAAAGGGTGACGCGGGGTTGTTCGGAGAGCGGTACCTGGAGCTTCTGAGTGAAGGGGCCCAGTTGATCACCGGCGCGCGGGCGCTGCTGGGTACGCTCCACGGAAAAGTTCGGATGGTCCTGGTCACCAACGGCATTGCCGCGGTGCAGCTATCGCGGCTTGGTCGATCCGATCTGGAGGAGTACTTCGATGCGCTGGTGATCAGCGGGGAGTTGGACGTGGCCAAGCCCGATCCTCGGATCTTCTCCATCGCTCTCCAACGGGCAGGATCCCCCCCACACGAGCGGGTCCTCATGATCGGTGACAGTTTGAGCTCGGACATCCTCGGTGCTGTTCGGGTGGGTCTTGACAGCTGTTGGCTAAATCCGAGGGGAGAGGAGAATCCTTTCCCGTTCTCCCCAACCTATGAGATCCGCGCGCTTTCAGAGCTGCTGGCCATCGTGGATCTCGACGCGCAGTGAGGCGTCACCTGAGTGGGAAGCCCCCAACGGGGTCGCTGGTCTTGCCGACGCACGGGGCAGTGCTCCTGCGAGATCCGCTAAGCGCCGGCAGAACGGTCCGTCGGTTCACTCTCCGGAGACAAGCGGCCGGTGACAATATCCATGCTCACCTGATCGCCGGCGCTCATTCCTTCCGGGGCGCGGACCTTGATCCCCATAGCCAGGCGGGCCACAGGGCCGTAGGGCCCGGCGAGGACCTCCTCGACGGGCATGGGCACGGTGCGCTCTACTTGCACGCTTGTCTCGGCGAGAAGTCGATCCACTGTCTTCCGTTCCTCGGTGGTCAGTCCCCTCTCGGCAGCGCGGCACAGAGGCTCTAAGTGCTCCGGGCGGCGTGTCCCGGCCAGGGCGCAGGTCACGTCGGGGCTCGATACCACCCAGGCGAGCGCCAGCTGCGCTGGGCTCAGTTCTAGCTCGTCGGCCAGCGACCAGAGCTTCTCCATGAGCGAAGCACAACCCTCCGCTGTTCCTTGGAACTGGGGGTGGCCGGCCCGGTGGTCTCCTGCGCCGCTTGTATCCGGTATGCCTCCCGTGAGGAGCCCGCTGAGAAGGGGTTGGTAGGCGAGCACGCCGAGGTCGCGCTCGACGCAGCTCTGCAGGAGCCTCGCTTCGATATCGCGATAGAGAAGATTGTACGGAAGCTGGTTACTGACGGTGGAAGGGTGGTCGGGCCAGATGCCCAGATCGTCCTCCCAGAAGTTGGACAGCCCGATGTAACGGATCTTCCCCTTGTGGGCGAACTCCTGCAGCGCCTCCCACGTCAGTTCAGCCGGGGTGGTCGGGTCAGGAAGGTGCAGTTGGTAGAGATCGATCCACTCAGTTTCCAGGCGCCTGAGGCTTGTGTCCAAGGACTGTTTCAGCGCCTCCGGCCGGGCGTCATTGGTCAGACGTCCCGTTTCAT
>PWTL01000004.1 GCA_003562845.1 Candidatus Acetothermia bacterium | reverse complement strand
CTCGGCACTTTGTCCCGGATGTAACCAGTCATGCTCGCAGCGGCGGAACTGCACCCGGCCTCTGACGCCATTTCGCTCCAGCAAGTGCTCGATTTCGCCCTTGAGATCGAAAAAGTCGGTCGCCCGGGAAGACTCACTGAAATGCTCGGCCCTCACCGAACCGGTCATCAGCAACCCCAGGCGCTGGCGTTCATCAAAACCGGACTTGCCCGTGGCAAAGCAGGCGCCACACTCGAACAGGCGGAACGTATCCCGCCACTCTTTCAGAGCGTGCAGATCGAGGTGGACGACCTGGTACCCGGGGCGGTCGTCCATCATGGAGATGACGTTGCCCCGATAGTCCACAGCCATGGACCGACCGAAGAACTTCTCGCGTTGATGCATCCCGGTGATGTTGGTCAGCACAAAGTAAGCCTGGTTCTCCAAAGCACGGCAGCGCCCCAGGACTTCCCAATCCACGTCGTAGGGGTAGTTCCAGCTCGTGGGCACACAGAAGATCTCCGCGCCTTGCTCACGCATGCCGCCGAACAGGTGCGGAAACCTGAGGTCACGACACACCGCGATCCCCAGTTTGGTGAACCCGATGTCCACCGTCTTCGCCTCGTCTCCGGGGCGGTAGATGGCCGTCTCCCCCCAATCGGCGAACAGGTGCATCTTGCGATAGCCCGTGACCACCTCGCCGCTAGGATCTACGAGGAACGCTGTATCGTAGACCCTCCCTCCCCGAACTTCGGGCATAGTTCCCCCTAGTACGTACGCCCGGCACTCGCGGGCCCACTCCTGCAAGCGCTCCAGGGACTGGCGCATCACCCACCGGGCCGTCTTCAGGCCCAGCCGGCGGCGCACTCCCAGGGAGAAGTACTCGGGAAGGCAGACCAAGTCGAAACGGCCGTAGTTCGCCCTGGCCCTCGTGATGTGCTCGTCCACCTGGTCCAGGTTCTGGGCCACATCACGGCCGGGCGCGGTCTGAAGGTACAACACGAACACCTGCCCGTCCTCCACGGGGGGCATCATCCACACCACCGCCTTCCGCATGCCGTCATGGCGCGGGGATACTATCAGAAGGCCACTCCCCTGCCAAGGGCAACCGGGCGTGCGGCTGAGGAACTTCTTCCCTACCACTCGCCCCATTGCGAACAGTACGGAAGTAGGGATCTCCGGCGCCGCCCGGCTCGTGCCCGGCAGCAGCCACATGGTTGACGACTCCGCGGCTACAGCGCTAAGGTGGCTGTGTCATGGTGGAAGCGCTGAGATCGGAAGCTCGCCTGTTCCGCGACCTGCCCGCAGAGCACGAAGCGACGCTCATCCCGTCCCTGCAGCAACTCCAGAAGGAGTACGGCTACCTGCCGCCCGACGAACTGCAGCGTGTTGCCGCTGAGCTCGGTATCCCTCACAGCAGGGTCCACGGGGTAGCCAGCTTCTACTCACAGTTCACTGATACCCCCCGTGGGAAGCACACCGTGCAGGTCTGTTTGGGCACGGCTTGTCATGTAGGCGGCGGAAAGGGAATTCGAGACGCGCTCACTCAAGTGCTGGGGATTCGACCCGGGGAGACGACGCCGGATGGGGCGATCACGCTGGAGGAGGTTCACTGCCTGGGTTGCTGCAGCCTGGCTCCGGTGATCGTGGTCGACGGCGTGGCCTACGGGCGCAACGATCGGAAGAAGGCTTTGCACACGTTATTGGAGTGCTGTGATCAGGAATCACCAGGATCTTGAGCGGCTGAGAGAGCAGGGACACAAGTCCCTGTGGCCGGACCGGGGGAAGATCGTCGTGGGCACTGCCTCCTGCGGGCTCGCGGCAGGTTCCCGGGCCGTTGCGCGCAAGCTGGACCAGGCAGCCCGGGAGTACGAGCTGGACCAGGAGGTGTCCGGCACTGGTTGTCTGGGTTTCTGCTCGCAGGAACCGCTGGTGGAAGTCCGTCGTGCGGACGGCCTCCGTGTTGTCTACCCACAGGTCGACGAGGCGCGTGCGGAGGAGCTTGCGGCCGGCCTGGCGCAGGGCGATCTGAGCCCCGAACTGGCCATGTGCCGCTGGCGCGAAGCGAGTCATCCCACCACGCGGTACGAGCTGGCGGCCGAGGAGATTCCCCTCCAGCAACAGATTGGTTTCTACCGCCGCCAACAGCGAGTCGTGCTACGCAACTGCGGGTTGATTGACCCGGGTAGCGTCGCCGAATACGTGTCCTGTGGCGGGTACTCCGGCCTGCTGGCCACGCTTAGTACGGACCCGGAAAACATAGTGGAGACCGTGAGCCGCGCTGGCCTGCGCGGCCGAGGCGGCGCGGGGTTCCCCACCGGGCGCAAGTGGGGCTTCACCCGGCAAGAACCAGGAACGCGCAAGTGTGTGATCTGTAACGCCGACGAGGGCGACCCCGGAGCATATATGGACCGCAGCATCCTCGAAGGTGACCCCCACGCAGTGATCGAAGGCATGGCCATCGGCGCTTACGCCATCGGCGCCGACGAAGGGTATATCTATGTACGTGCGGAGTATCCCTTGGCCGTACAGCGCATACAGGAGGCCCTGGACCAGGCTGAGGAACTGGGACTGCTGGGAGAGGGGATTCTAGGCTCCGACTTCTCCTTTCGTCTCCAGGTCAAGACAGGAGCAGGGGCATTCGTGTGCGGGGAGGAGACAGCGCTGATCGCCTCCATCGAAGGGCGAAGGGGCATGCCCCGGCCGCGACCCCCGTTCCCCGCCCAGTCCGGACTGTGGGGGAGACCCACCAACGTGAACAACGTGGAGACCTGGGCCAACGTCCCTCCAATCCTTTCCCGAGGAGCGGAGTGGTTCGCCGAAACCGGGACCTCCGGCAGCAGCGGCACCAAGGTGTTCTCCCTCGTGGGCAAGATTAAGAACAGCGGTCTGGTTGAAGTCCCTATGGGAATAACTATCCGCGAGCTGGTGTACGAAGTGGGCGGCGGCACGCCCGACGGCGGCCGGTGTAAGGCCGTGCAAACTGGGGGCCCGTCCGGCGGCTGCATCCCCGAATCGTTGTTCGATACTCCAATCGACTTCGATTCCCTACGAGAGGTGGGGGCGATGATGGGCTCGGGTGGCCTTGTGGTGTTGGGGGAGAGCGCCTGTATGGTCGACATGGCGCGCTACTTCCTCAAGTTCACTCAAGGGGAGTCCTGTGGACAGTGCCCCGGGTGCCGGCTGGGAACGAAGCGCATGTTGGAGATACTGATACGGATCACCGAAGGGCGGGGGCAGGAAGAGGACCTACTGCTGTTGGAGGAACTGGCCACAGGGGTGCGGGAGGCCTCCCTGTGCGGCCTGGGTCGCACGGCGCCCAACCCGGTGCTCACCACGCTCCGCTACTTCAAGCACGAGTACGAGACCCACGTGCGGGACCGACGCTGCCCGGCAGGAGTGTGCCGAGCGCTGGTCGTGTACCACATCGACCCCGAGAGGTGCTTGGGCTGCGGGGCGTGCCGTGCTGCGTGCCCGCAGGGAGCGATTTCGGGAGAGCCTAAGAAACCACACACTATCGACCCGCAGCGCTGTGTGCGTTGCGGGTCCTGCATCGAAGCGTGCTTGGTGGAGGCGGTGAAACCCGGATGAGCGGTCCGACTGTTGAACTCACGATCGACGGAGTGCCAGTCGTCGTGCCCCACGGGACCCCCCTGCTGGAAGCTGCCCGGGAGGCGGGGGTGGACATCCCCCACCTGTGCTACCATCCGGCGCTGAGCTCGGCGGGAAGCTGCGGGCTGTGCCTTGTGGAGGTGAAGGGGAAGCTCGTACAGGCCTGTCGCGAGCAGGCTCAGCCGGGGATGGAGGTGTGCACCGATGGCGGCCGCATCAGCAGGCTGAGGAAGCTTATCTTGGAGTTGATCCTCTCTGATCATCCGCAGGACTGCCTCACCTGCGAACGAAGCGGAGCGTGCGACCTCCAACGTTACGCTTACCGCTATCAGCTCGATGCAAACCGCTTTATGGGGCCGGACCACGAGCGACGGGAGGCCGCGCCACGCGAGGACAACCCGTTCATCCGCTATGAACCGGAGAAGTGCGTTCTGTGCGGCCGCTGTGTGCGCGTGTGCGCCGAGGTCCAGGGGCGCCACGTATTGGGCTATGCAGGGCGGGGGTTCGCCAGCGAGGTTACGTCGCCCTTTGCCCGCCCTCTCACGGAGACCAACTGCGAACTGTGCGGCCAGTGTGTGGCCGTCTGCCCCAGTGGGGCGCTCACCGAGCGGGAGCGACGGTTCACCGGGCGGGAGTGGGAGTTCCGAGTAACCACAACCGTTTGCCCGTTCTGCGGTTGTGGTTGCCCCCTTACGTTGCACCTTCTGAAAGACCAGATCGTGCGCGTGTCGGGCGGGAGAGATGGCTTCCGATTGTGCGTGAAGGGACGCTTCGGGCTGTCCTTTGTCCACCGGGAGGATCGTCTGCGTGCGCCCATGGTCAGGCGCCAAGGCAAGCTCACGGAGTCTTCTTGGGAGGAGGCACTGTCTTCGGTCGCCGCTAAGCTGCGCGAAATCCGCGAGCAACACGGCCCTCAGGCCGTCGCCGGCATGTCCTCGGCCAAGTGTACCAACGAGGATAACTACCTATTCCAAAAGCTGCTGCGGGCCACGCTGGGCACCAACAACGTTGATCACTGTGCCCGCTTGTGCCACGCCCCTACGGTGGCGGGGCTAGCTCAGTCCTTCGGCTCGGGGGCGATGACGAACTCCATCGCCGACATCGAGGAGGCAACCTGTCTTCTCATCACAGGATCCAACACCACCGAGGCCCACCCTATTGTCGCCCAGGCTGTTATTCGCGCAGCGCGGAGGGGGGCGCGACTGATTGTGGCCGACCCGCGCAGGATCGAGCTTGCCGACATCGCCGACGTGCACCTCCGGCAGCGCCCGGGAACAGACGTAGCCTGGCTGAACGGGATGGCCCACGTCATCCTGGAGGAAGGCCTGTGGAACAGCGAGTTCGTGGAGCAACGCTGCGAAGGCCTGGAGGAGCTGCGGGAGGCGCTCGCACCGTACACTCCGGAAGCTGTGGAGGAACTCACCGGGATCCCTGCCGACGATCTGCGCCGTGCCGCCTGCCTGTACGCCGACAGCCAGCGCTCCACCATCGTCTACTCCATGGGCATCACCCAACACACTACCGGCACGGACAATGTGTTGGCCGTCGCCAATCTGGCCATGCTCACTGGGCACATCGGCCGCCGCGGTACCGGGGTCAACCCCTTGCGCGGGCAGAACAACGTGCAGGGGGCCTGTGACCTCGGGGCCCTGCCCAACGTTTTCCCCGGCTATCAGCCTGTGTCCGACCCCAGCGCACGGGCGAAGTTCGAGCAGGCCTGGGGAGCACCGCTGCCCGCCGCTCCGGGGCTCACCGCGGTGGAGATCATCGACGCGGCCCGGGCCGGGGAGATCAAGGCCCTGCTCATCATGGGAGAGAACCCCCTGGTCACCCACCCCGACCAGCGCCACGTGCGCGAGGCCCTCGCGGCCCTCGAGCTCCTTGTTGTGCTGGACATCTTCCCCTCGGAGACGAGTGAGCTCGCTCACGTTGTGCTTCCGGCGGCTTCGTTCGCAGAGAAGGATGGCACGTTCACAAGCACTGAGCGGCGCGTGCAACGGCTGCGCTGCGCGCTTCCCCCGCCGGGCGAGGCCTGGGCCGACTGGGAGATCCTGTGCAGATTGTCCACGCGCCTTGGATTCCCCATGGCCTATGGACATCCGCAGGAGATCATGGACGAGATCGCGTCGCTGACACCGATTTACGGGGGGATCAGCTACGCGCGTCTGGACGGGGAGGGCTTGCAGTGGCCCTGTCCCCACCCTGACCACCCCGGAACCCCTGTCCTTCACCAAGAGGAGTTCACCCGGGGGAAGGGGCGTTTTCATCCTGTGCGCTACCAGGGCCCGACGGAAATCCCCGATGAGGAATACCCGTTCGCCTTGACCACGGGCCGGGTGCTGAACCACTTCCACAGCCGCACTATGACTCGGAGAGTGCGCGGACTGCAGGAACTCCTGCCCGAGGGCTATGTGGAGATACATCCTGCTGATGCCGCCCAGCTAGGGATGATCCCTGACACTCTGGTCCGGGTCACATCTCGCCGCGGCAGCATCGTCACTCTCGCCCGCGTCACCCAGCGGGCCCAGGAAGGGACAGTGTTCATTCCCTTTCACTTCGCGGAAGCAGCGGCAAACGCCCTCACCCCGGCCGACTCCCTTGACCCAAGCTCGAAGATCCCCGCGCTGAAGGCTTGTGCCGTGCGTTTGGAGCACATCGGACCCGACTAGCTCTCTCTGCTCTGACCGAGCAGTATCGACCTCAGCGTGAGCGGCCCCCGGAGTCGATTCCTGGGCAGCGTGGTCAGTCTATACAACCCAGCAGTGGCAATCACCGAGCCGAAAGCGATCGTTCCCAGCTTTCCCCCGGCACCGCCCAGATAGGGCGAGCTGTACATAAAAAGTAGTGCACACAGGACCCCGGCTGTCGCCACGTACAACTCGTTGGGCACTCGCTCCCGGCTGGACATCCCCGCGAACGAGGCACAGATCACCATGACCGCCAGCGTGCTCCCAATCACGGGGTGCACCACAGGCAGAGTCAGCCCGCCAGCCAGCCCCACAAGTCCAGAGCTGATCACAGCGCTGTGCCCGAACCGCACATTCAGCACGTAGGTCAGGACCGCCCCGGCCACCGCGTACCCGACCAGGTAGTACCCAAGGTCCCAGCCCGGCACCGGGGCGCTGCCGAAAGTCCTCCCCGTAAGTAACCCCGCGGCCACACAACCGATGACAGCAATCGTCCCCAGCTTGCCGCCAAAACCGTTGAACACTGGTTTGGAGATGAGAAACACTGCACCGGCCACACCAGCGGCCAGGAACAGATGCCCGTACCCGTGCAGGACGCTGCTGCAGGCCATCCCCACAAAAGCCCCGCAGTAGATAGGGACGTCGTAACGGCTAACAGCCAGCGTGGCCATGATCCCCACCAAACCCGCGGCCACGACAGGTCCCAGCCCCAGGTTGATGCTCAACACATAGGTGAGAGCTGCCCCTCCTGTGACACCGAGGAAGCTACCCACATCTTGGAGACTCCAGCTCGCCGCATTGCTGCCCCCCGCGATCCATCGCCATAGCTCACTCCACTTCTCCACACCTGCCACCGCGACCGTCACGGTGCTGACCAAACTAAGAATGTGGAAGCCATGCAACCTGATCACTTCCACGAAGCTCAGAAAAAAGAGCGACACTGTCATCGCCATCAGGAGGAGAGCACCGATGAACGCTGCGATCACGCCCGCACCACCTTTCCCCGTCCTTCAGCTTCGGCTTCCTGTTCCTACAAGCGCACACGACTGCTACAACTGGCCCTCGATTGTACCTGGGGCCGGCCGCCCCCTCCACAATCGGCTCCCGCCACAGACAACTGAGCGAGGTCCTGCGGGGTGTTCAGGTTCACGAAAGACCGAAGCTCCGGGTCCACCGCTCGCACACCGGGTTCGGGGACCAGGCGAACGTTGAGTCTCTTGTACAGGCTCGTGATCTTGAGTTCATCCCGTTTGAGGGCCTGCGAGATCAACGGAAGTGTCGTGCGCCGGTAGGCGGCACATAGGGGTTCGTAGTGTCCGTGGGCTCTGGGTACCGCCGCGTCCGCACCACAGGCAGCGGTCAGCACCCGCTCCACCAGCTCCCGCCGTACAAACGGCACATCGCAGGCCACGACGAAAGCAAGCTCGGTGCGGCAGGAAAGCAAACCACTGTAGATCCCGAGAAGAGGGCTGCGCGGACCGCGGACGTCGGGCACTGCTCGTGCCTGGGGAAGGACCCCCCTCCCGCCACCCACGCACAGCGTCTCACGAAACCCAGGGCCAAGAGTCCTCCAGATTTGCTCGATCAACGTCCCCCCGCAAGCCGGGAGGGTGCTCTTTGGCCGGCCCATGCGCTCAGACACCCCTCCCGCGAGGATGATCAACGTGGCGTCCGTGCAACGCGCGCCCTGGGCCATCGACGCTCAGCTTAGCACATCCACACTGCCCCCAGCCACCCTCCGGCCGACTGCGAGGACTGACCCGGCGGGCGCCGCACTCTTCCCGTGGCTGCTGAGGAGCTCGCACGATAGGATGTCCAGCTAGGGAAAAGAAATGGACCGGATGGGAATTCACCGCTGGCAAGAAGGAAGGCTGTCCCCAGTCGAAGATGTGGTGGCACAGGAGGCATTCCTCCGCCTGCGGGTCAACGGCCGCCTGTACCGCCGGCTGGCCTTCAGCCCCGAGGCCGTGCGCCCGTTCGTCGTGGGCCACCTACGCGCAGAAGGGGCGATAACTTCCCCCGGCGAGATCGAAGGTTATGCTGAGAGCCACGAACCCCCGTGGATCTTCGTTGACATAGAGTTGCCGGAGCTTGCCCACGCGCCGGAGTTTGCCGACACCCTGTGGACGGGCTGCGGCGCTCCCCCCACTGGACCTTTGCCCACAGGAGCGGGAGAGGCTCTTCCGTTCACCATCCCCGGGGACCTTCTCCTGCGCATCCCCCTCTTGATCAAGGAGCACGTACAGGCGTTCACGTCTACCGGCGCCTACCACTACGCCTTTCTCTTCGACGCCCACCTCGCCCTCCGGCAAGTGGCCAAGGATATCGGCCGGCATAACGCGGTGGACAAGGCTGTAGGGCAAGAGCTGCTAGAGGACGGCCGTCTGGACGACTGCCTCCTCTACCTCACCGGACGGCTGACCCAGGATGTCGTGGCCAAATGCGTGCGCTGCAGGATTCCTTTGGCCGTGTCCAAGGCCGCCCCCCTCGCCGGCGCCGTTTCCCTGGCCCGCCGGCACGGCCTGGGGCTCGTGGGTTTCCTCCGGGGGCGGCGGTTCAACGTGTACAGCCGCCCCGACCTGATCAGCTGAGCTGCCCCGCACCGACTTGCTAGCAAGCATAATCTTCAACCCAGACTACGGTCTCGGTCCGTCCCTTGGTAGCGTTGTGCAGCCTCCGATCTGCGGTGATCAGCGGTACTCCTTCGCTCTCCGCGAGCGCAAGGTAACTGGCATCATACGATGACCGATCGAACCTCCGAGCCAGCGATACCATCTCCTCCATCGTGACAGGAAGGAGGGATATG
>PWTL01000033.1 GCA_003562845.1 Candidatus Acetothermia bacterium | reverse complement strand
TCTCCGCCTACGGCCATCTCCATGTTCGGCGACTTCGCCTGGAAGATGCCGCTGATGTTGATGGCGTAGGGCAGCCTCAGGGAGCGCAGTTCCTCCGCTTGGGGCACGACGACGTCGTAGGTGATCACCGGTTCCGTCCCGGCGGGGATCGGGTCCACGAATACCCACTGTGTGGAGGATTGCCTGAACACTGCGCCGGCTGACTCCACGGGCTTGACCTCCCATCCCCCGGGCAGCGATTCCTCCAGTCCGGCGCCGCTGAGGGTCTGTTCCGTCGATATACGCACCCGCACGCGGAACGAGGAGCCGGGGGTGGCTTCATCGGTGGAGATGGACCGCTGTGCGGTCACGGCTACCTCGGAGACGACCACTGTCTGCCATATCGTGTCCTGGTTCCCCGCGCTGTCAACCACGGTCAGGGAGGCTTCGTAAGTGCCCGCCTCCAGGTAGGTGTGCCGCACCACCGGTTCAGTGGTCGTCGTGCTCACGCCGTCGCCGAAGCTCCAGAAGTACTCCTCCAGGACCGCAGCGGGGTCATGATCGCTGGCCCGGGCATCGAACACTACTTCCTCACGCATGCGGGGTTCCACTGGTTGCAGCGAGAACCGCGCTTCGGGGGGGATGTCCACGTCGATTACCCGAACGACATCTTCGTCAGTAGTGATGATGATGGTATCGCGGGGGTTCAGCCGTATCCGGTCGGGCTGAGCCACGTCTCCGCTCAGGAAAAACAGCTCCTGAGTCCCCGGGAACTGCTCGGGCGTTACGCGAATCTCAAACCCTTCACCCAGCGGCCCGAGCACTCCACCGGAAGTGCGGTGGTACATGAAAGCGCCGCCCCATTCCCAGCGGGCTCTCTCGCCTGCCAGGTCGTACACGTCGTTGGGCAGCACTTCAGGGGGATCGTCTTTGACTCGCCATTCCGCACCCGGAGGCACACCGACGATTCGGAATTCCGCTGCAACTGACTGCATTCCAGTATCGCTCGGCCCGTGGATGACAAACAGGTACAGTCGGCCATCCGGGGCCCGATACAGGAACAGATAGCTGCTCCGTCTCTCTACCAGTGGATTCCTGCTACGACGGGCTTCCGCGTCGTAGGCGTAGAACTCCGTGGCAGATACATCGCCCTCTAGCGGGCGAATTGTCTCCTCCAGGTCAGCTTGGGCTATCATGTAGCCTTCCGCTGCAAGCGGGAAGGTGAGCGCCAGGGCCGCAAAAGCCCACACGCAAATCGTCCTCAACATAGCTGACCTCCTTTCAGCGTGCTCAGTGTACCATCGGAGGCAGCCTGTAGTCTGTAATCCCGCTTACATCGGTTCTTCGCGTTCTTGGTCGCGGCGTTCTTGGTCGCGAGGCAGACTCGTGGGAGAGCCTGCACGCCTAGGTGTTCCCTTGTGTTGGTCCGTGCCCACGCTACGATTGGAGTATGCGTCGTCCACGACTGAAGAAGGGTGTAATGGGAGTCATAAGCTGTGGCGGTCGGTTCCTGGCGTTCCCCCTCGCTCTGCTCCTCCTGCTTTCCGTGCACTGTACCGCCGCGGGCGGGGCTCTGTTTCGTGCCGTTCCCGAAAGCCGTGGGGACCGGGAACTGATTGGTGTGGACGGGGTGGCACGGTTCCGCTTTGTCAGCGTGGACCTTGCCCAGCTGGGGGCGGGGCTTGGCGGGGGGCGGTTCCAGCCGGCAGCCGTCGTGACCGTCAACTTGTTCCCCGATGTCACCGTTCGCGCGGAGCTGGTGCGTTCCGGTCAGGGGGAGACCGATGGGCGGCTGTGGGTCGGAGAACTCGCTGGGGCCCCCGGAGGCAGGGCGATCTTCGCCGTGAACGACCGTACGCTGTCCGGCACGGTGACCGCGGGGGGACGGGTATATCAGATCAGAAACGATGGTGGCCCCGTGCACGTGATCCGCGAGCTCACCGTCGGCAAGAGCGCGGAACTCTTCCCCCTCCTCGCGACGCCGGGCGGGGGCCTGACCGAGGCGGAGCAGCTGTTTCGTCTGGTGAACGAAGAGCGGCGGATGCGGAATCTGTACCTGTATGAGTGGTGCGACACTCTTGCCGCTGCCGCCCAGGCGCACTCCCGGGACATGGCCCGCCGGAGCTTCTTCGGCCACGTGAACCCCAATGGCCTTGAGGCCGGCGAGCGGATGCGCGCTGCCGGGTACGACTGGGCGTGCTCCGGGGAGAACGTCGCCGCCGGGCAGAGGGCGGCTGTGGAGGTGCTGGAGGCGTGGCTCAACAGCTCCGGCCACAGTGTGAATCTTCTCCGGAGAAGGGATGACCCGAGCGGCATCTACTTCTATGAGGTCGGTGTGGGGTACGTGGAGGCCCGCGGGACCACCTACGGCCACTACTGGACTCTGAAGCTAGGCACGAGGTCAGAGCTCTGAAGAGTGATTCTCCACGCATGCCAAAACCTGGCTCAAGGCCGACGTCAACGCGGTGACAGCGCCTTCTGAGAGGGGATCGTTGTTACTTGAGCTTCGGGGGGAGGGAAATAGTCCCGTAGTTCTTCTCGTACTTCTGGATGTTCTCCCCGATCGCGTTGTACAAGCGCTTCATGTGCCCGGGAGCGAGAATGACCCGCGAGGCGAGCATTGCCTGTCCGCCCTGGGGGGTCTGGGTGGGAGGATCGAGGAATAGGAAGTCCACCACGAACTCGTCCTTTTGGTGGGAGATCATTGCCAGGTTCGCGTACACGCCCCGGCGGGTCTGCTGATCAGCGTTGACCTGCATCTTTCTTTCGTCGGCCATGGTCCACCTCCACAGTGATGTTACGAACAGCCTTCGCTTGGGGCAACAGGGCCGGCGGCGGCCGATCGTTGGGGTCCTAACGATTCTTGGGTATAATCGGGCTTCTCAATGCGTGGGATTGCCAGGGAACTATGGCGGTATCGGCTGTGGCTCCTGTGGGGGGGCCTGGCGCTTCTGGTCGTGGACGCGGCCCAGCTGATCTCTCCGCTGATCATCCGGACGGCGGTGGACGATCTTGTTGTGGGCGAAGGCGACCATCTGCTCCGGTATGCCACGTATCTGGGACTACTGGCGGTGGTGGCCACTGTGTTCCGCTTTGTGTGGCGCTTTTTCCTGTTCGGCGCCGGGCGGCGTATCGAGCGCGACCTCCGCAATCGGCTCTATTCTCACTTGGAGCGGCTGTCCCCGGCGTACTACGCCCAGCACACCACCGGGGACTTGATGGCCCACGCCACCAACGACCTGGAGGCGGTGCGGCAGGCCTGCGCCCTGGGCGTGCTCCTCGCTGCGGACTCAGTGCTGATGATGACCTTCACCCTGGTGGCGATGATGGCCATCTCTCCGCGGCTCACGCTGTACGCGTTCATCCCCATGCCCATCATCACTGTTGTCGTGTTGGGCTTCGGCCGGGTGATCCACCGCCGGTTCAAGCGGGTACAGGAGGCATTCTCCACGCTCACCGAACGCACGAGGGAGGCCCTCTCCGGCGTGCGACTGCTGCGAGCGTTCGCCCGTGAGCCGGGGATGAACGTTGCCTACGCCGCGGTCAACCAGGACAACCTGGAGGCCAACCTACGGCTGGTGAAGCTGTGGGGGGTGTTCCGGCCGCTCATCCAGCTTCTTTCGGGGACGGGGACGGCTCTTCTCCTGTGGTTCGGTGGCCGGAGCGTGCTGGCGGGCACGATCTCCCTGGGGAGCATGGTCGCCTTCGTGAGCTATCTGACGATGCTCGTGTGGCCGATGATGGCCCTGGGGTGGATCGTGAACATCCTCCAGCGGGGCTCGGCCTCGATGAACCGCCTGGACAAGATATTCGCGGAAAAGCCCGCCATCGTCAGCCCGGAGCGGCCTACGCGCCTTCCGCGGGTCCACGACCTGGAGATCCGCCGGCTCACGTTCGCTTACCCGGACGATCTCAGCACCCCGGCCCTGAAGGAAGTCGACATCAAGGTCCCCGAAGGGTCGACTCTGGGGGTGATCGGCCTTACGGGCTCGGGGAAGAGCACGCTGGTCAAGCTGATCCCGCGGCTGTATGACCCCCCGCCGGGGACGGTGCTCGTGGGGGGTGTAGACGTGCGGCACCTCAAGCTCAAGGATCTGCGCAGTACGGTGGGCGTGGTCCCCCAAGATGTGTTCCTCTTTTCTACGAGCGTGCGGGAGAACATCGCCTTCGGCAAGCCGGAGGCGACCGAGGGGGAGATCCTGTGGGCGGCTCGTATGGCCGGACTGGCCGAGGAAATCGATACCTTCCCCGAGGGACTGGACACGGTGGTGGGCGAACGGGGCTTGTCCGTGTCCGGTGGGCAGCGCCAGCGGATAGGGCTGGCGCGGACTCTCCTGTTGAACACGCCGATCATCATCCTGGACGATGTCCTGTCCAGCGTTGACGCCAAGGTGGAAGAGGAGATCCTGGGGAACCTGCGCAGCGTGCTGCAGCGGCGCACGGCGATCGTGGTCGCCCACCGGATCTCCGCGGTGCGGAACGCCGATTGGATCGTGGTGTTGGACGGAGCGCAGGTGGTGGAAGAAGGAGATCACAACCACCTCGTGTCGCAGGGAGGCCTGTACGCCAGGCTAAACGAGTATCAGCAGGTGTTACACGGATGAGTACCCACTACGACGAATTCGAAGATGTAGCAATCGGGAAGGCCATGGACACAGCGCTGCTCAAGCGCCTGCTGCGCTACGTGCGGCCGTACAAGAAGTTTTTCCTGATTGCCTTCGTGTTCACCGTGTTCGCCACGGGGATCGAGCTGGCGCTTCCGTACATCACCAAGGTGGCAGTGGACGAGGTGCTGGTCCTCCCGTGGGTGGAGGTCCGCAGCGAGGAGGCCCCGTATCCGGGCGCCTACGAGCTTGAGGAGGGGCTGTTTTTGGTCGACACGGGGGACATGCCCCAACGGGCCCTGGAGCGCCTGGAGTTCGAGGGGCAAGTGGGGGAGCGGTTCCTGCTTTTGGCGGAGGACGATCCGGGCCGGGAGGGGGCGGCCCGCCACCCGGACGTGTTCGAGGAGATGGAGCTTGGGCTGCTTGCCCGCGAGAGGGACCTCGCTGCGCTGTCCGCGATGGAGCGCCTCCAGGTCCAGGGGCGAGTTGTGGTGATCCTCGGGTATCTCGCGCTGGGGTTCGTGTTGCTTCTGGTCCTTCGGTTCGCGCTGACCTATGGACAAGTGTTCTTGCTGCAGGCCAGCGGGCAGCGGGTGATGTACGACATGCGGCGGGACATCTTCGGGCACCTCCTGCGCCTGCCGGTCCCCTTCCTGGACAAGCAGCCCGTGGGGCGGCTCGTCACCCGGGCGACCAACGACATCAAGGCCATCAACGAGATGTACGCCGAAGTGCTCGTGTTCGCCCTGCGGGACTTCTTGATGATGGGCGGTGTCCTGGCGGTGATGTTCAGCTTGAACCTGCGGCTGGGCCTTCTGATGCTCGCCTTCGCTCCGCCGCTGGCGGTGGCCACGTTCTGGTTCCGGGTCAAGGCCCGCGATGCCTACCGCACTGCGCGCCGACACCTGGCCCGCCTAAACGCGTACCTCGCCGAGTCCATCTCCGGGATGCCCATCATCCAGCTCTTCCTCCAGGAGGTGCGCGCCTTTCGCCGGTTCGCCTCCATCAACGAGGAGTACTTCAGCGCCCAGATGCGCACGGTGATGGTGTACGGGGTGTTCGGCCCCACCGTGTGGCTGGTGACGAACCTCGCCTTGGCCCTGCTCATCTGGTACGGCGGGCGGGGAGTGCTGGACGGGGTGTTCACCCTGGGATCACTCGTCGCCTTCATCAGCTATATCCGGATGCTGTTCCAGCCGCTCACGGAACTTTCCGAGAAGTACAACCTCCTGCAGGGGGCCATGGCCGCGGGAGAAAGGATCTTCCAACTGGTGGACGAGCCTGCAGAGTCCAGCGGCGAGCACAGGCCCACGGATGTGCGCGGGGAAGTGGCGTTCGAGGACGTGTGGTTTTCGTACAACGAGCGGGACTGGGTGTTGAAGGGAGTCTCTTTCCGCGTGGCCCCCGGGGAACGGATCGCGGTGGTCGGGCCGACCGGCTCGGGGAAATCCACCGTGGTGAACCTGCTCCTTGGATTCTATCGGCCGCAGCGTGGACGGATCCTGGTGGATGGACAGGACCTAAACGAGCTCGACCTGGCGGCGGTACGCCGGCGGCTGGCCCTCGTTCCCCAGGATGTGTTCCTCTTCTCCGGCGACGTGACGGAGAACTTGGCCATGTGGGACCCCCAGATCAGACCAGAGGACGTGCGCACGGCCGCCGAGGAAGTAGGAGTACACCCGACCATCGCGAAGCTCCCCGACGGCTACGAGACGCAGGTCAGGGAGAGGGGGACCAGGCTCTCCGTAGGCGAGCGGCAGCTCCTTTCCATGGCCCGTGCAGTGGCCGCTGACCCCCGGATTCTCGTCTTGGACGAAGCTACGGCCAACGTTGACTCCCAGACCGAGGCCCTGATGCAGGAGGCGCTGGACAAGGTCATGCAGGGCCGGACGTCCATCGCCATCGCCCACCGGCTGAGCACGATCCGCAAGGCGGATCGGGTGTTTGTGTTCCGCGAGGGGCACCTCGTGGAGGAAGGCTCGGTCAGTGATCTCCTGGAGCAAAAGGGGCTGTTCTGGGCTCTGTGGCAGCTCCAGTTCTCGTCGGACGTTCCCGATCAGCTACGCACCGGCCCGGTGCCGCCGCCCCCCGACGGCTCGTGAAGCTCTTCAGTGCCTAGGGGTTGAAGGTTGAACGTTCGTGCACCGTCTGAACCAAAGCTTTGACCCGCGGAAGTGGTTCGGCTATCATTTGCTGTTATGAGCAATTGCGCTGAGCTGCATATCGACCAGCTGGCACGCAGGCTGGGCGTACTCAGCCATCCGGTGCGCATCCGCATACTGTCCCTCCTGCGAGCGGCGGGAGAGAGCATCTGCGTGTGTGAGCTCTCCGACGTGTTGAACCTTCCCCAGTACACCGTGTCTCGGCATCTGAAGGCGCTGGCGGGTGCCGGGTGGGTGGTTGGGGAGCACGAGGGCCCCTGGGTCTACTACACGCCGGTCGCTTCCCGCCTGTGGGAGGCGCTGGGTCCGTGTCTGACTCCGACGGCCGAGGATGACGGGCGTCTGAGAGCGCGCCTGGCGCTGCGCTGGCAGGGCCGGTGCGTGGTGGGGCCCAAGCACGCCGGCCGGTAAGTAGGAGGTGTGGAGATGAAGGTGTTGTTTGCAACGGACTTTTCGCCTGCATCACGCAAGGCCGGGGACTGTCTGGGGGAGCTCGAGGGATTGGACCAGGAGGTGCTCCTGCACGTAGTGGAGGACGAAGGTGAAGGCGCCGGTGAGGAGCGGTTGGGCGCTGATCGCCGCCGGGAGCTCGCTGCTATGAGCGATAGCTTGCAGGAGGGAGGGGCGAAGGTCTCTATGCGAGGTCACCTCTTCGGGGCAGGGCAGGGTGCACGAGGCCATCGTCAGGGTGGCTCGGGAACATGGGGTGGACATGATCGTCCTCGGTTCCCGGGGAGGCGGATTCCTGCGCCGAGCGTTCGTGGGCAGAGCAGGATCGCTGAACTCCTTTGGGGAAGCACGGCAGAAGCGCTGGTGCGGCGGGGTTCGTTGCCGGTGCTCGTGGTTCCCAGACGCGGTTGACCGGGAGAGGGGGATCGATGGCCGAGAAGAAACTATCAGCTTTTGAACGTTATCTGACGCTGTGGGTCGCACTGTGCATCGTGGTGGGGATCGGGATAGGTTGGTTGCTGCCTGTCGTACCTGAGCTTCTGAAGCGGGCGGAAGTGGCGCAGATCTCTATCCCTGTGGCCATCCTCATCTGGCTCATGATCTACCCGATGATGGTCCAGATCGACTTCTCCAGTATTGTCCAGGCGGGGAAGCGGCCCAAGGGGCTGGCGGTGACGCTAGTCGCCAACTGGGGCGTGAAGCCGTTCACCATGGCCGGCATCTCGGCGCTGTTTCTGTTCGTGATCTTCGGCGGGCTGATCCCTCATGAGCTCGCCCGCGAGTACTACGCCGGGGCCATCCTTCTGGGGGCGGCGCCGTGCACGGCGATGGTGTTCGTGTGGAGCTACTTGTCCAAGGGCGATCCGGCGTACACCTTGATCCAGGTGTCGGTGAACAACCTCGTGCTTGTGGTTCTGTACGCTCCGATTGTGACGCTGCTTCTGGGGCTGTCCGAGATCTACGTCCCCTACAACACCGTGATCTTGTCGATCGTGTTGTACGTGGTCATCCCCCTTGTGCTCGGGTACTTCTCGCGGCGCTGGCTTCTGGCGCGGAGAGGGGGAGAGTGGTTTTCCGGGGTGTTCCTGCGGCGTCTGCGGCCGGTGACCATCGGGGGGCTGTTGCTGACCTTGATCATCCTGTTCATCTATCAAGGGGGGCGTATCATGGAAAGTCCCCTCCACATCCTTCTCATCGCGGTGCCGCTGTCCATCCAGACTTTCCTCATCTTCACCCTGACCTACGGGGCGGCGTGGCTGCTCAAGATTCGGCACGCGGTCGCCGCCCCAGCGGGGCAGATCGGGGCCAGCAACTTCTTCGAGCTGGCCGTGGCCGTGGCCATCGCCCTGTTCGGGCTGGAGTCGGGGGCGGCACTGGCCACAGTGGTGGGGGTGCTGATCGAGGTCCCGATCATGCTTTCGCTGGTGTCCATCGCCAACCGCACCCGGCATTGGTTCGGGCGTTTCGATCGGGCCGCGGAAGAAGAGGGGGTGACGGAGCATGGATGACAAGCACGAGCTGGTAAAGCGGAGATACGCGGAAGTCGCCCGCAGGGGCAGCTCCTGTTGTGGGGCGAGCGCCGACTGCTGCGAGAGCGGAGCGCAGTTTGCGGGCACACCCCATCCCGTGCCCGAGGCGGAGCTGGGGCTGTCCTGTGGGACGCCGCTGGCCCACGGACACGTCTGTCAGGGGGATACCGTGGTCGACCTGGGCTGCGGCGCGGGGGTGGACGTGTTCCTGGCTGCCCAGATCGCCGGACCCACCGGGCGAGCGATTGGCATTGACATGACCGAGGAGATGCTGGTCCGGGCGCGGGCCAACGCCGAGCAGTTCGCCGCCCGAACCGATCTCACCAATGTGGAGTTCCGGCAGGGGCAGATCGGGGCCAGCAACTTCTTCGAGCTGGCCGTGGCCGCCGCCATCGCCATTTTCGGCCTGCAGTCGGGGGCTGCCCTGGCGACCGTGGTCGGG
>PWTL01000077.1 GCA_003562845.1 Candidatus Acetothermia bacterium | reverse complement strand
GTGCGCCACGAGCACGAACACTGGAACGGAAACGGTTATCCGGACGGACTGCGGGGAGAGCTAATCCCTTTGCCGTCCCGCATTATCTCCGCCGCAGACGTCTACCACGCCCTCATTTCCGATCGTCCCTACCGCCCGGCATACGACCAGGAGGAAGCGTTGGATATCATCCGCAAGATGTCCGGCCGACAGCTCGATCCCAGAGTGGTGGGCGCGTTGCTCCGGGTCATCGAGCGTCGGGAGACGGAGGAACAGAAAGGTGGGCACCCCACGTGATCCTACTGTGGGCGCTGCCGCCTGGCTTGCTCATCGGCTGGCTTGCGGGCGGACGCCTGCGCAACATCGAGTCCCGCCACCTGAGGAAGGGGTACCTGGTGGCCCTGGCCTTGGGAATCCAGCTTCTGATATTCCCCTTGGGGCGCGTAGGCCCTGTGATCACATGGGGGACAGAAGCGCTGCACTTGTTGTCGTACGGGTTGCTCGCCCTCTTTCTGTGGATCAACCGCCGCCACTGGCCGCTCGTAGTGATGGCCGTGGGTCTCCTGGCCAACCTGCTCGTAATCGCCACCAACGGCGGCCTAATGCCCGCCGACCCAGAGGCCCTTGCCCGTGCGGGCTCCCACCGGGCCGCCGGCGTCCTGCAAGAAGAAGGCCACGTGGGAAACGTTGTGCGCATGGGCGAGGACACGCGGCTGAACTTCCTCGGCGACTGGCTCTACCTACCGAAGCAGGTGCCGCTAGCCGCCGCGTTCAGTCTGGGCGACCTGGCAATCGCCCTGGGGTTGCTCCTCTTCTTGCCCTACGCGATGCGGAGCCCCTGACCCCGCGATCGGCGGAGGCAAGCTCCGCGGCTGATTCGGCGGAGGCAAGCTCCGCCGCTACTTCCTGCTGCGGGGTGACGCACACTAAGGCTCGAGTCGGTCCAACATGCGGGGGAAGGGGATCGCCTCCCTCAGGTGGGCAATGCCGCATAGCCAAGCTACCGTACGCTCAACACCCAGCCCAAACCCGGAATGAGGCGTGGAGCCCCATCTTCGGAGGTCGACGTACCACTGATAGGGTTCTTCTGGGAGACCGGCCTCGCGAAGCTGCTGCTCCAGTTCCTCTTGGCTGTCCACGCGCTGAGAGCCTCCAATGATCTCCCCGTAGCCTTCGGGGGCGATCAGATCGGCGCACAAGGCCACGTCGGGGTCATCGGAACAGCGCTTCATGTAGAAAGGCTTGATTCCTACAGGGAAGCGCTCTACGAATACGGGCCGGCCGAAGTGCTTCGACAGCTCGTCCTCTGCGGGAGCGCCCAAGTCCTGGCCGTGCTCCATGTCCACGCCGGCGCGACGGACGAGCTCCACGGCGTCGGCGTAGGAAATGGAGGGGAAGGGCTCCGCCACCTCGTCGAGCAGAAGCTTGCGGTCCCTCTCCAGCGCCTCTAGCTCCCGCCTGTGTTCCTCGGCAACGTACTGGACAACGTACCGGACCAGGTCCTCCTGCAACCGCAGGTTCTCCTCGTGCTCCACGTACGCCACCTCCGCCTCCAGCATCCAGAACTCAGTGAGATGGCGACGGGTCTTGGACTTCTCCGCCCGAAACACGGGTCCAATCCAGTACACCCTGCCCAGCGCGGCACACGTTGCCTCCAGATACAGCTGGCCGGATTGAGAGAGAAAGGCCGGCTGCCCGAAGTAGTCGACGGTGAACAGAGTAGTGGTTCCCTCTACCGATGTGCTCACGAGGATGGGCGCTTCGGTGGCCACAAAGCGGCGCTCCTTGAAGAACTCTCGCATGGCCCACAGCGCCCCATCGCGCACCCGCAGCACCGGCATCTGCTTCAGCCCCCGGATCCACAGGTGCCGCCGCTGCATGAGAAAACCAACGCCGTGCTCCTTGGGAGCGATGGGGTACTCCTCCTGGGGAACATGGACGGGCAGCACGTGGTCCACTGCCAGCTCCACACCCCCCGGGGCGCGCTCGTCAGCGCGCACCTCCCCCTCGACTTTGACCGCGGTCTCCAACGGCAGGTGCTCAGCAAGGTCGAAACTCTCCGCATCCGCGTCGGGGGTTACCACACCCTGCACAAGCCCCGTGCCGTCCCGCACGATGAGGAATCTGATCCTCCCCGAAGACCGGGTACCGGCCACCCACCCGCGGACAGTAACCCGCTCTCCTACGTGGTTGGAGAGCTCCTCCACGTAGGCGACCGGCGGGCTACCGTCACCGTTTCGGGCCGTCATATCTACGCCTCACCCCGGGCCATCTCTCAGGAGCCGCCCTCAGTTTCCTTTTCCTGCACGAGCTTCTCGATGTAGTTGATGGCCTCACTCACCGTCTGCACCTTCTCCGCGTCCTCGTCCGGGATCTCCACCCCAAACTCGTCCTCGAATTCCATGATCAGCTCAACAGTGTCCAGGGAGTCGGCCCCAAGGTCTTCCACAAAGGAGGCCTCGTCGGTAACCTCATCCACATCCACTAGCAGTTGCTCGGCGATGATCTCTCTCACCCGATCCGCGATTTCACTCATTCCGCACCTCCTCGATGTTATGCCGCAACCACACGGCACTTACTCGCAAGGGGCCAGCCCCCCGTCAACGTAGAACACGTGCCCTGTTATATATGACGCCCTGGAGGAGAGCAAGAACCCCACCATCTCCGCCACTTCCTCGGGAGTACCGCTGCGCCCGAGCGGCACTCGCGACAGGTACTCCCGGCGTACCCCCTCCGGCAACTCCGCTGTCATCGCAGTATCGATGAATCCCGGGGCCACTACATTGACCCGGATACCCCACGGGCCGGCCTCCCGGGCAAGGCTGCGGGCCATGGCCACCATTCCGCCTTTGGCCGCCGCGTAGTTGGCCTGCCCCACATTTCCCGTGAGCCCGACCACCGAAGACAGAAAGACCATGCTCCCCCGCCTGGCCTTGGCCATGCGGCGCAGGGCCTCGCGCGCACAGTGAAATCCCCCCGTAAGGTGTACTGCGAGGACCTCCTGCCAATCCGCGGGGCGCATCCGCAGGAACAGCTTGTCCTTCGTGTGACCCGCACCGTGCACCAAGTGCTCCACCCCCCCTGCCCACTCGGAAAACGCGGCGAACGCGCCGCTCACCGACTGTGCATCGGTCACATCGCAGGGGAAGAACCGAGCCGCAGTGCCAAGTTCGGCCTCAGCTTGACGACCTCGCCCTTCGGAGCGGGCGAACAGACCGACCTTGCCTCCCTGCTCCACCACGTATCGGGCCACCGCAAGGCCGATCCCGGATGTCCCACCGGTGATCACCACTGCCGTTCCCTCAAGCGTAATCGGTCACCTCCTCCAGAGTCCGGAAGCGTACTTCATCAGTCTGCATCCTGCCAAGGCGGGTTAGAACCTGCCCCGGGCCTGCCTCCACCGCCTCGCGGACTCCCGCGCCCGCCAGCGCACCCATCACAGCCGTCCAGCGCACGGGGCTCGTCATCTGTCGCCGCAGAAGCGCGCTGATCTCCCTCGGGTCCGACTCCACCTGCCCGGACACCCCGGAGACGAACGGACACGCCGGGCGGGAAAAGCGCACCGCCTCGATGTCCCGGGCCAACTTCTCCTCGGCGGCGGCCATGCGCGCCGTGTGAAAAGCGCCCCCCACAGCCAACGGCACCGCTTTGCCCCCGCGCTCCTTTGCCAGCTCGGCGGCTCGTTCCAGCGCGCCCTTGTCCCCGGCGAGCACAGTCTGCTCCGGGGCGTTGTAGTTGGCGACCTCGCACCCCGCCTCCGCGGCCAGCGCCTCGACTCCCGCGACGGCAAGTCCCAAGACGGCGAGCATACCTCCCGGACAGGCGTGGGCCGCCTCCTCCATCACCCGTCCGCGGACGGACACCAACGACATCGCCTCCTCCCAGGTGAAGACCTCCGCCGCGGCCAGAGCCGCGTACTCCCCGAGGGAGTGCCCCGCCGCAGCCTGACAAGGAACCCCCCTCTCTCTGAGCTTGAGAAAAGCCAGCCACTCCACGAGAAGCAAAGCAGGCTGGGCCACTTGTGTGCGGGCAAGTTCTTCGGGGTGTTCGAGGATCATCTCCGCAAGTGAAAGGCCCGTCACCTCCTCGCTCACCCGCACCGGCCGCGCAGCCCAGGCGGCATCCACAAGCCCCTCTCCCATCGCCCGGCGTTGTGATCCCTGCCCCGGAAAGAGATACGCTACCACCGCACGATCACCGTACCGTAGCTCGCGCCAGCGCCGAACGCAGTGAGCGCCAGTATGTCTCCCGATTGCAGCCTGCCGCTTCGTGCCAGCTCGTCCAGCGCGATGGGGATGGACGCCGTCGACGTGTTCGCCACCCGATCGATGTTGATCACCATCCGCTCTCGCGGAATCTGCAACCGCCGGGCGAGGGCATCGATGATGCGCAGGTTGGCCTGGTGGGGAATCCACCAGTCTACGTCGTCGGCGGACAGGCCCGCCTGAGCCAGAGCTTCCCGCGACGAGCGTTCCATCATGTGCACGGCTGAGCGGAACACCCCTTCGCCCTCCATCTTCAAAAAGTGCCGCCGAGCGCGTACGGCGATCTCGTCGACAGGTGTCCTCACACCTCCCACCTCGACCCGCAGAAGGTGGGCCTTGGCCGGATCACCGTGCAGAGACACGCCGAGGATACTCTCCTCTCCGGTGGAATGCTCCAGCAACACGGCACCCGCCCCGTCGCCGAACAACACACACGTTGTACGATCCTGCCAATCCACAAACCGGGACAGGGCCTCGGTGCCTACCAGCAACGCCGAGCGCACCAGCCCCCCCGCCACAAGCGCTCCGGCCACGGCCATTCCGAACACGAACCCCGAGCAGCCGGCCATGATGTCCATAAAGGGAACGTCATCGGGAAAACCCAGGCCCTGCGCGATGAACGGTGCCGTGCCCGGGACCGGCTGCTCCAGCACATTGCTGGCCACCATCAGCAGACCGACCTCGGCGGGAGAGCTTCCCGCTGCCGCCAGAGCAGCTTGCGCAGCAGAGACGCCCATCTGTGAGGGGACATCGTCCGGACCGAGAAGTCGTCGCTCCCGGATCCCCGTACGCGACTGGATCCACTCGTCGCTGGTGTCTACCCTCTGCGAAAGCTCGGCATTGCTCACACACGTCGCAGGCAAATACGAGCCTGTTCCCGCAATCCGCACTCTCATCACCGGTCGTTACTCCGCGCCCGGGCCGCGGAGGCTGTCCGCCAGCCGGCCCACGAGACCCACCTGCAGACCCCAGAACGTGCGTACTACTGCCGCTTCCATGGCCTCCGGCGAGGACCTTCCGTGCGCCGCCACTACCAGCTTCCGAACACCCAGGAGCGGCGCGCCATTGTGCCGATCGTAACGCAACTGAGTACCGAGCTCTCGCAACGAAGACCTCAAGAGCAGCGCCCCCAGCTTTCCGCGACGCGAGCCGGAGACTGCCCTACGTAATCCAGTCAACACCGTCTCCGCCCCCCCCTCCAGCGCCTTGATGGCCAGGTTGCCCGCGAACCCTCCACACACAACCACGTCCGCCGGGCGGGCGGTAAGAAGATCATGTGGCTCCACGTTTCCTACAAACCTGGGGACCTCGGACAAGAGCTTGAACGCCTCCCGAGTTAGTTTGTCCCCCTTGATCGGCTCTGTCCCGATGTTGAGCAGGGCGAGCTTGGGCTCGGCAATGCCCAGGACCTCTTGTGCGTAGATCCGGCCCATCTGGGCGAACTGCACGAGGTGAGCCGGGCGGGGATCGACGGTAGCCCCCGCGTCGATAACCAGCACCTCGCGCCCCGGCAGCGTGGGTACCGCAGCACACAACCCTGGGCGGTGCACACCGGGGAGACGCCCCAGTTTGAGCAGCGCAACACCGACCACCGCGCCGGTGTTTCCGGGGGAGAGAAATGCGTCGGCCTTCCCCTCCGCTACCAAGGTCACTCCCTGCACCAGAGAGCTGTCCTTCTTGCGAACGGCCTGCACCGGGGGCTCGTTCTGTTCCACCACCTGTTCACAGTCGACAAGCTCGCCTGGAGCGTCAGGAGGGAGATGTGGTTCCACAGACCGCCGGCGTCCAACGAAGATCAACTGTACAGGCAGTCTTCCCGCGGCTTGTAGAGCGCCGGAGATGATCTCTCGGGGGGCTCGATCCGCCCCCATCACGTCAATCGCAATCGTATAGGCCATGAAAGATGGTGCCGAGGGTGGGACTTGAACCCACACGGGCACGTGGCCCACTGCCCCCTCAAGACAGCGCGTCTGCCAATTCCGCCACCTCGGCCAGCGAGACCGATACTAGCGATGGCATCATGCCCAGTCAAGACGAAGCCCTACAGCTCCCACACCTTGCCATGGCCTGCCCCCGCGGAAGTCCATATACTGTAGGCTGTTCCACGTATGGAGGGTCGGGCGGGCACCAAAGGAGGGGACATGGCGTACGAACCCAGGGCAGTGGCATCTCTCAAGAAACAGGAGATCATCGAGGAGTACCAGCGCTTGCTAGAGGAGTTCCACAAGGAAGCGGCTGCTCGTCAGGAGGCTGAGCGCCGCGCCGGGGAGACCGAGCGTAGCAAGGACCGGGAAGCCCTGGACGAAGGGCTGTCCGCCACAGTTGGCTCCGTGCTGGAAGGCTTGAGCAGACTCCGCGCCCTAGTTGGCTCCACCCTGTCCGAGCTGGGCGACACGATGACCGAACAGGCAGAGAAGGCCGAAAAGCTGAACCGCGCTATACGGCTGCAAGAGGATCGCCTCAAGGAGCTCCGCGACATCGACGTTGCCGCGGACACTATGGCCAAGCTCGCCGCCGCGTACGACGAAGAGCTCCGCAGACTGCAGCAAGCCCATGACGAAACGATGGAGCAGCTAGAAGCGGAGGCCCGCCACAAACGCGCCGCACTGGACCAGGACATCGAAGAATCCCGTGCCCGGTGGGAACGAGAGCAGCAAGAGACCCAGCGTTCCAGACAGCAGGAGGAAGAGGAGTATCGCTACAGTCGAGATCGTGCCCGACGACAGGAGGAGCAGGAACACGAGGAGAAGCTCGCAGCACTGGAGCGCCAACTGAAGCAGATGCAGCAGACAGCTGAAGAGGAGATCGCTCGGCGCAAGTCAGAGATCGCCGCGCGGGAGGAGGAGCTGGAGCAGAGGATGGCCGAGATCGAGGCGTTCCCCCAGCGTCTGGAGGAAGCGGTGGAGCGTGCCCGCGACGAGGTAAGAGCGGAGATGGAACGCCAAGCGGAGCACGAACGGGCCCTGGCGCAAGTGGAGCGCGACTGGGAGCGCAAGTCCTTCGAACAGACCATCTCCCACCTGGAGAACGTGAACCGCGGACTGGAGAAGAAGGTCCAGGAGCTGGCCCAGGACCTCCGGGAGACGCGCAAACAGCTCAATTCCATCGCCGAGAGGGCGGTGGAAGGGGTGTCGCTGGCGAAGGCCTTCGGAGAACACCCGCGCAGGGCGGACAGCCCGGCGAACGAGTGACCAGAGGTTGGGCAGGGTTTGCAGCTATCCTCCCCTCAACCTGGGGTCGGTCACGTCCCTGATACCGTCGCCCAACATGTTGAACGCGAGGATCGTGATGAGAATGGCTAGCCCTGGGAAAACGGAGAGCCAGGGAGCATTGGTCAGGTGGTCGATGCCCGCGCGGATCATGTTCCCCCACGTCGCCGTCGGCGGGGCCACACCCATCCCGATGAACGAAAGGTTCGCCTCGATCCGTATCGCCGCCCCCGTCCACAGGCTGGCCATCACCAGCACCCCGCCCAGGCAATTGGGGAGTACATGGCGCATGAGCAGCCGCCATACGGGCGCACCGATCGAACGAGCAGCGTCGATGTAGTCCTGCTCGGTGATGCTCAGGGTGGTGCCGTAGACCATGCGGGCAAACCTCGGGGTCATGACCACCCCAATAGTGATGATCAACTTGTCCAGCCCTGAACCCAGCACCGCCATCACCATGATCCCCAGGATGAGGTCGGGGAAGCACATCACCACGTCCACGGCACGCATGATGCCCGTCTCCACCTTGCCCCGGAGGAGCCCTGCGGTCATCCCCAGCAATGTCCCGGCCCCCATGCCGATCAAGACCGAGGTCACGCCGACCAACAGGGAAACCCGCGCACCGTGAATGACCCGTGACAGTACATCCCGCCCGTAGACATCGGTGCCGAACAGGTGCGCGCGCTCCGGGCCTGTAAGCCGGTAGTACACGTTCTGCTGCAGCGGATCGTACGGAGAGATGACGGGCGCCAACAGGGCCATGAACACAACGCCCAACGCCACTATAACGCCGGCCACCGCCGTCTTGTTCCTCCAGAACGTCCGCCACAGCTGCCGCGTGTTCATTCGTATCTTATCCGCGGGTCGATGAACCCATAGCTCAGATCGGTGACCAGGTTGAGCAGCACGACGAATCCAGCGTAGATGACCATGATCGACTGCAGGGCGATGTAGTCACGCCTCATCATCGCCCCCACCAATAGCCTGCCCAACCCTGGCCTGGAGAAGACGATCTCCGTCATGACCGCGGAGCCGATCAGCTCTATGGCATGGATTCCCACAACAGAGATGATGGGGATGAGCGCGTTGCGGAATGCATGCGTGTAGATGACCCTCCGTTCGACCAGACCCTTGGACCTTGCTGTCCTAACGTAGTCCTCGCCCAAGATGTTCAGCATAGCGGAGCGGGTCATGCGGGTGACATAGGCGGTCATGATGAGCCCAAGCGTCAGCGCCGGAAGCACCAAGTAGTAAAGATTCTCCAACGGATCCGCGAAGTCCCCTGCACCAACCACGGGGAACCACCGCAACTGAATGGAGAACAGGAGCATCAGCAGGATCCCTAAGTAGAAGGCCGGCACAGAGAGCCCGGCCAATGAGAACGTCCGTCCAAGGTAGTCGAGCAGTCTGTTCCGGTGAAGGGCGGTCAACACTCCTAGGGGAGCACCGAAGACAATCCCGATCAGCACACCGGCAAAGGTGAGCTGAAGCGTGTGCGGGAGGACGGAACCCACCTGCTGCGCTACCGGCACTCCGGTGATGAGCGAGCGGCCGAGATCGCCTCGCCCCAGACCCGCCAGAAACTGAACATACTGCCGCCACAGAGGTTGATCTAGTCCCATTCTGACACGCAGCGCCTCCACAGCCTCTCTGCTTGCCAGGTCTCCCAGAGCAGCAACAGCCGGGTCTCCCGGTGCGACCCGCACCAGGAGGAAAACCAAAGTCAACACAGCAAGGAGTATGGGAACCGTCAGCGCCACCCTTCGCACCACGTAGGCGATCATCTCCACACCCCTCCGCTGTTAACTGCCCGCCAAGATCCTCGTCTTCTCCGTGATCTGAGGATACAAGGCAGCTATAGCCACCAGGTCGTGGACGTAGTCCAGCTCAGGTTGCCTCGCGTACACAAAGCCCAGAATGTACAGAGGGTAGGCCGCCATGTCCTCGAGGATCCGGAACTGAGCTTCCTTCCACCACCCTGTTTGCTCCTCCGGGTCCAAAGCCACTCGTGCTCTTTCGATGGGGTAATCGGCTTGATAGAAGTGGGAGAAATTGGTGATCGGCCTCTCCCCGTACACCACGCGGCTCGCCGAATGGTAGAAGTGAGTGAGGAACACATCGGCGTTGGGCCGCCAACACTCATAGTGAACCATCGCGCTCAAGTCATCGCGGATCAGAGAGTGGAATGTCGAGTGTTCTACCACCCTGAGGTCCTTGGCTATGCCCACATGGGTGAGTTGGGCCTGAATGGCCTGGGTTGGGCTCAGGTAGGAGGCCATCTCGGTGATGATCACGTCCACTCCGAACCCGTCGGGATAGCCCGCCTCCGCCAACAAAGCCCTCGCCTTGTCCCGGTCCACCTCGTACAGGAGACCTCTGGCCTCCGCCTGTTCGCGAGTAAGGCCACCTGCGAGGAATTCGGGAACTGGAGAGTATAGAGGCTGGGTGACACGCTCCCCGATGAAGACCATTAGCTCCTCACGGCTGATCGCGTAGGCCAGCGCCTGCCGAACTCGCACGTCATCGAGGGGCGGAACACGAGTGTTGAAGTGCACCACGTGTGTCTCGCCCGGGCCGAATACGTCCACCGCGAGATCCTCAGGCAGGCCCTCCACCTTCTCCACCCAGGGCTGTTCTCTAAGCCCTTCGATGAGGTGCAGCTCGCCACGTCGCAGTCCCAGCTCCCGTGCACTGAGGTCGGGCATGTAGCGGATCTCTACCTGTTCGAGAACGGGAGCGCCGCGGAAGTACCGCTCGTTCCGCACGAGCACGACCCGGTCCATCGGGCGGTACTCGGCAAACGCGAACGGACCGGTCCCTACGGGATTGCTCCTGAACCAATCGAGCCCGTTTTCCTCCAGAGCCCGTTTTGAGACAATGAACCCGCCCGAATAGTCGGCCACTTTCGGCAGGAAGAGAAGCGGGGACTCTGGTTCAGCAAGGGTTATCCTCACGGTGTACTCATCCAAGGCCTCAAACGACATCCCTCCGTACATGCCCGAGTACCCAGAACGCTGAGGATCGGCGGCCTTCTCCAACGAGTACACGACGTCGTCCGCCGTGAGCTCGTAGCCGTCGGGGTAGCCGGGGAAGGGGTGGAAGTAGACACCCTCTCGCAGATAGAACATCCATGTGAGGCCGTCCTCGGAAACAGTCCACCTTTCCGCGAGATCGGGCTCGATATACTCCGGGTCGATGTTTCCCGGCCTGTAGCGCACAAGCCCGTTGTAAATCATGTCTACGACCCCGCGGTCCATGGTGGCAGCGGCAAAATGGGGATCCAACGTGCTCAGATCGCCGGCATCGAACGCGATACGCAGAAGCTGGCGCTCGGCAAGCTCAACTCCCCACGCAATGCTGCCCACCAACAAAACAGTACAGAACAATGATAGCACAGTCTTCATCGCGCCCTCCTTGACACAGTTCAGACGCACTGCCTAACGAGAACAGAGGCCTCGGCTATCACCTCCCTTCCCCTTCTCCAACCGGGCAGAAGGGACTCCCGTAAGTCCGCCTGTCGCGCCTGGGCGGCGCTCGACCGTCCCTCACTCTAGCACGCGGGCGCAGCGGCGGGCTATTCGGAGAGCTGCGCACCCCCCGGCGGGGTGTACGAAGGCGCGCTTGCCTGAGATCGACCATGCCGATAGCCTCTCCCCGACATGGCACAACCGGTGCACTTGGCCGCCTATTCCGGAGACCCGCTTCTCGTGGAGCGAGCGCTGAGGGAAAGGCTACGTAAGCTTGGAACAGCTGAACGGATCCCCCTGTTCGGCGACGAGCTCACCCCGGAAGAGCTCGCCTCACAGGTACTGACCCCGTCGCTGTTCGGGGGGGAGCGGGTGTTAGTAGTGCGGCGGGCCGACGCGCTTGTGCGAAGCTCATACCTCGCCCAGCAGCTGGAGCGAGGGCTCTCCCCGGACACCGCCCTCCTCTTCGTCGGCGAACAGCTCCGAGGCCCCGTGGTGCGCCTTGCCCAGGAGGCACAGCACTTCGCCCGGCCCAAGGGCCGGACGCTGCGTTCTCTGGCCAAAGCCCTCCTCGAGGAGGAGGACCTTCCCACCCAAGCCTTTCTCCTGGACATGCTGCTCGAGGCGTGCGGAACAGGGAGCGATCAGGAGAAGGGCACCCTGCGTCTCCTGCGGGAAGTGGAAAAACTGGCCCTGTGGAAGGGCGCGGCCCTGCCCAAGGAGAGGATCCCCGAGCTCATCTACGCTGCCCAGGCGCCGCCCTATCCGCTGCTGGACGCCCTCGGCGCCCGCGATGTCCCCGCAGCCCTCGCCGAGCTGCGCCGCTTGGTCACTGGCACAGCGGAGGCGTTCCGCCTGTTTTTCTTGGTGGTGACGCACGTGCGAACCCTGCTCCTTACAAGAGCGGCACTGGACCAAGGGGAGCAACCACCAGGTCCGGCGTGGCTTGCCCGCCGGAGGGGGGCACAGGCGAAGAACTTCAGCCAACCAGAACTAATCGAGCTCCTGGAGCGTCTCCAGGAGCTCGACCTGCGCATCAAGACCGGCCGCATCGGCGCACCGGCGGCCCTCGTTCACTTCACGTTGAGCTTGGCACCCTGACGGGGATCCGCTCCCCGATCCCCGTGAGCTCGAGCAGCACACGGGACACCACAAGCGCACAGAACAGCGACCCCGCCACTCCCAGTCCGAGGGTAATGGCAAACCCTTCCACCGGACCGGTCCCCAGCGTAAACAGAACCATCGCGGTAATGAGCGTAGTTATGTTGGCATCCATGAGCGCGGACATAGACTTGGTGAACCCGCTGACCACCGCCGCCCGCGCCGACTTGCCCGTCCTGCGCTCCTCTTTGATCCGCTCGAAGATGATCACGTTGGCGTCCACGGTCATACCAATCGTCAGGATGATCCCCGCGATCCCCGGCAGAGTAAGCGTAGCCCCGAACGCTCGTAGCGCCGACAGCAAGATCAACATGTTCAGGACCAGCGCCGCGTCCGCCACCGCCCCCATCCACCGGTAGTAGAAGGGCATGTACAGGAGGATCAGCACGAAGCTGATGATGATGGCCATCGTCCCCCGACGGATGGAGTCAGCACCCAACGTAGGTCCTACAGTCTGTTCTTCGATCACGCGGACCTCGGTGGGCAGAGCACCCGACCGCAGTACTACAGCCAGGAGACGTGCCTCGTCGGTAGTGAAGCGCCCCGTGATCGTTGTCGTGTCCTGGACCTCTCTCCACCCACGTTGCGCCGCCTGCTTGATGGACTCCTGAATGGCCGGTGCGGAGTACACTACGTTGTCCAGGATCACGGCCAGCTGGTCTCCCACCTGCAGCCGCTGCACGACCTCCACAAATCGTTCCGCCCCCATCCGGTTGAACCTGAGCTGAATGTACGGCCCCGGCTGGCGGAGATCACCGCCGATCCGCATCTCCGCGTGATCGAGCACTTCCCCGGTGAGCATGGGCTGCCCCTCGAGAAGGTAATAGCGAGTATCGTCGTGGGAGCGCATAATCTCCTGTGTGGGATCTGCCCGGAATAGGTCGTCGGGGCTGGTGGCCGAGTCGAGCACCTTGCGGAACTCAAGCAGGGCAGTCTGCCCGATCAACCGCTGGGCCTCTTGCGGGTCTTCAGCTCCCGGGATCCTCACCTCTACGCGGTCCTGCCCCACAGGCCTCAGTTCCACGTTGGCCAAGCCGTACTGGTCGACGCGCTGCTGGAAGATCTGTACCAGGCGGTCTACCGTGTCCCGTCTCTGGGCCGCATCCATGTCCTCCAGATCCTGCGCCTCGAGCATGAGGCGCACGCCGCCTCGCAGGTCCAGACCCAGGCTGATGATCTCCCGACCTTGAATCAGCGGCGGGACCAGGGCACCGACTACCAGCAACACCGCGGCGCCCACTACGCCAACGCGAACCCAATCGTTACGCCTCATCCGTCTTCCCCCTACTTCCGGACCTTGTCCACAATGCTCGACTTGGCCATCCGCAGCTTCGTTCCCTCTTCCAGCACCAAGATCGCCGTATCATCGTCCAGCTTGTCGATGGTCCCGTGAATGCCCCCCGCCGACACCACACGATCGCCCCGCTTCAGCGAAGCCATCAGCTGTTGGTGCTCCTTCTGCCGCCGACGTTGCGGCCTGAGCAGCAGAAAGTAGAAGACGGCGGCGAACACCACCAATAGGATAACCAGCGACATCAATGACTCAGTACCGCCCTCGGGCATAATCATCACCTCTCAGCATGTCCTCGGAGGCGAGTGGCTCCAAGCGCAACGTATATCGTCGCCACCACTCCCATTCCCAGACTCCATGACAGCAAAGAAACTCCTGTGAGCTCCCGACCCACTGCCACGAGCTGGTGCACCGAGGCAAACAGATCGAGCCACAGTATAACGTAAACTGCCGCGGCCAGCGACCGCCACCCCCGCAGGTAAGCCTGATCCAGGGCGACGATCAGTGGCGGAGCCGCCGCCCATGCCCCGAGCGCCAACTGCGCTTCCACGAGCGCCAGCCCAAAGAACGCCAGCGCTACACCCGGGATCAGCCGCAGCGGGGAAGCGGGCTCGACCGCGCGCTTGCTCCAGGCGGCGTAAGCCCACAGCCCAAGAAGCAGCGCGCCGGCACCGGCCCGCAGTTCCAAGGAGAGCGGGGCGGCCGCCACGGACAGGAGGATCACCACCAGCGAGCCACTGAGCAGCGCCAGCGCGCTCATAGAAAGTCGATGAAGCTCGTCGCCAGCCCCAGGAACAAGAAGAACGCGAACAGATCTGCGACAGTGGTGACCACGGCGCCGCTCATCATTGCCGGGTCGAACTTCAGGCGCCTCAGCAGCGAGGGGATCCAGCTTCCGAGCAAGTACGAGATGATAGTAGTCATCCACATGGTGAGTAGCGCGATTACTCCTAGATACGGGTTCCCCCGCCACAAATACGATATCAGCCCCAGCTGCACGCCCAACACGAGGCCATTGATCATGCCCACCGCGAACTCCTTGCGCAGCGCCTTCCACCGATCGGCCCACGTGAAGTTCCCCGTGGCCATCCCCCGGATAGTGACGCTCATCGACTGGGAACCCACGTTGCCCGCCATGTCGGCGATTATTGGCATGAGCACTGCGAGAAACGCCACCCGCTCTATCGTGCCCTCGAACACGGCAATCCCGATTACAGCGACCAAGTTAAACAAGATGTTGGCCATCATCCACGGAAGCCGCTTGCGCACCGACTGCCGCGCCGGGGTGAGCGGGTCTTCCTCACCGGCGGGGATACCACCCATGCGCAGGAAGTCCTCGGTCGTCTCTTCGCGGATCACGTCGATGACGTCGTCCACCGTGACCACGCCCAACAGGCGATCGTCCTGCGACACCACAGGGAGCGCCAGGTAGTTGTACTTGTCGAACGTCCGGGCGACCTCCTCCACATCCATATCCGCCGGGAGGGAGACAGCGTCCTCGTGCATAACGGTCACAATGGGAGCCGTGGGCGGGGCGAACACCAGATCGCGCAGCGAAAGCACTCCCAGCAATTTCGCTTGCTCGTCCACCACGTAGGCGTAGTAGACCGTCTCCATCTCCTCCGCCACCCGCCGCAGCGTGTCGATGGCCTGCTGGCACGTAAGCCGGGCGGGCAACGCCACTACGTCCGGGGACATCAACCCCCCGGCGCTATCCGGCGCATAGGTAAGGAGCCCCGACAGCTCTTGCGCGTCCTCCCTCTCCAGACGTCGCAGCACGTCCCGCACAGTGTCCGTGGGCAGCTCCGCGAGGAGGTCGGCCGCGTCGTCCGGATCCATGCGCGACAGGATCTGCACCGCCGCTTCCCGGGACAGCTCCGACAGGAGCCGTGCCGCCTCCTCGGGCTCCATCTCGCTGAGAGGGGCGGCGGCAGCGCGCCGGCGTCGTTCGTACAGGCGCTGCAGGAGGTCTACCGCCTCTTCCTCGCGCAGGGCGGACAGGATCTCCGCCACGTCAGCCGGATGTTGGCGCAGAAGCTCCTGTACGTGCACCTTCTCCTGGGTTTCCCGGGGCATGACGCTCAGTGTAGCAGTAGCATTTGGGGCCTGCCACCCTTGCGCGGCCACCGCGGGCGCGCTAGAATTAGCACTCTAGTACCGCGATTGCTAACGGGAGGGGATGATGATTCGCTCAGACAGGCTAACGCAGGGAGCTCAGGAGATACTGAGTGCGACGCAGGAGCTACTGCGGCGACGCCGGCACAATCAGCTGGACGTTGAGCACCTGCTCCACGCGTTGGCCACCCGTGAAGGCGCCGCACAGGACATCCTGAAGGCAATGGGCGTCGCCATCCCCGGACTAGTGCGCGACCTGGACCACCTGCTCGGGCTACGTCCGTCGGTGGGGGGAAGCGCCACTCAGACCGTGTACATCACGCCCAGGTTGGAAGAGGTGTTCAACGCTGCAGAGGCGGAAGCCAAGCGTCTGCACGACGAGTACATCGGCGTAGACCACTTGCTGATCGCCGTCTCCCGGGACGACGATGCGGCCCTGTCGCGCCTCCTCGTCAAGCACGGTATAACCCCCGACGCCGTGTACAACGCCCTGCGCCAGGTGCGCGGCGAGCAGCGGGTGGACTCCCCCGAGTCGGAAGAGCGCTACCAGGTACTGCAAAAGTACGCGGTCAACCTCACGCAGCTCGCCAAACGGGGAGAGCTCGACCCCGTGGTGGGCCGTGACGAAGAGATCGAACGAGTAATACAGATCCTCCTGCGGCGGCGGAAGAACAACCCCGTTCTCGTGGGCGAACCGGGAGTGGGCAAGACGGCCGTCGTCGAAGGGCTGGCCCAACGGATAGCTGCCGGAGACGTACCTGACGCGCTGAAGGACAGAGAGCTTCTGACCCTGGACGTGGGAGGCATGGTCGCCGGATCCAAGTTCCGCGGGGAGTTCGAGGAGAGGATGAAGGCGGTCCTTCGTGAGGTCGAAGCCTCGGCAGGAAAGATGATCTTGTTCATCGACGAGTTCCACACCATCGTCGGCGCCGGGGCCGCGGAGGGAGCCATCGACGCGGCCAACATGCTCAAGGAGCCACTGGCCCGTGGACGCCTGCGGCTTATCGGGGCGACCACGTTGGATGAGTACAGGAAGCGCGTGGAGAAGGACGCCGCCCTGGAGCGCCGCATGGCCCAAGTGTACATCCGGGAGCCGTCGGCCGAAGAGACAGTGCAGATTCTGCATGGTCTGAAGGAGAAGCTGGAACGCCACCACCGCGTGCAGATAGACGACCAGGCACTGCACACCGCCGCCCGCCTGGCCCAGCGGTACATCACTGAGCGGAAGATGCCGGACAAGGCGTTGGACCTTGTGGACGAGGCAGCAGCCAAGGTCCGCCTGAGCAAACCCTCACAGGACGAACAGCGCGTGGTGACCCCGGAACACGTGGCCCAGGTGGTCGCGGTGTGGACGGGGATCCCCGTGCAGCGCCTCCTACAAGGGGAGCGCGAGCGGCTGGCGCACCTGGAAGAACTGCTCCACGAGCGCGTGGTGGACCAAGAGGAGGGCGTTCGGGCGGTGGCCGAGGCAGTGCGGCGCTCGAGGACCGGCCTGTCCGACCCTCGCCGCCCACAGGGGACGTTCCTTTTCCTCGGGCCCACCGGGGTGGGGAAGACCGAACTTGCCAAGGCATTGGCCGAGGTCCTGTTCGGAGATGACCGTGCCCTCCTCCGCATGGACATGTCGGAGTACATGGAGCAGCACACCGTGGCCCGCCTTGTCGGTGCCCCTCCCGGATACGTGGGATACGAAGAGGGAGGTCAGCTCACGGAGCCAGTGCGGCGCCGCCCGTACCAGGTGATCCTTTTGGATGAGGTGGAGAAGGCTCATCCGCAGGTGATGAACATCCTGCTCCAGCTCCTGGACGAAGGACGCCTCACCGACGGGCAGGGACACACGGTGAGCTTCCGGGAGACGCTCATCGTGATGACCTCCAACGCTGGATCCGAGCACTTCCAGAGCGCTGCCACTTACGAGGAAGCCAAACAGCTCGTACAGGAGACGCTGCGGTACACGTTCCGTCCCGAGCTCCTGGGGCGCCTGGACGAGGTCGTGGTCTTCCGCCAGCTCTCCCCGCAGGTCGTGCGCCAGATCGCAGAGCTCAAGCTGGACGTCCTGCGCCAGCGCCTGGCCGAGCAGAACATCACCTTGGAACACACGCCCCAAGCACTGGACCTCCTGGCGAAAGAGGGGTACGACGTCCACTACGGCGCCCGTCCGTTGGAGAGAACCATCCGCCACCAGGTAGAGAACCCCTTGTCCAACCTGTTGGTCCGCGGGGAGATCAAGGAAGGCGGTCGCGTCCACATGGAAGCAAAGGAGGGCAAGCTCGTGCTGACCCCTCTATACTCCTGCCAGACCGATGATCCCCAACGCGGCCAGGAGCACTACAACCCCGGCTACGAGGACTCCGCAGACCACGGCCGCTAGGGCGCGCCACCTGCTCACCCCCGCCAGCACCGCCGCCAGACACCCCGTCCACGCACCGGTCACGGGAAGGGGTAGCGCAACGAGGACCACCAACGCCAGCATCCCCCACCGCTCCAGCCGCGGTCCGTGCCGCCGTGCCTGCCAGGAGAGGTAGCGGGCAATAAGTCCGCCGACGGGCTGCGGCAGACGCACCAGCTTAGGAAGGAGCCAGTCCAGCCCCCAGAGGAGAAACGGTACCGGAAGCAGATTCCCCGCCACCGCCAGCACATACGCCACGAGGGGGACCGCCCCGTAGTGAAGGGCCAGCGGGAGCCCACCGCGCAGTTCCGCCACTGGGGCCGCCGACAAAGCGATCACCTGCAGCGCCTGCCACCAGGACATGTCGCCCATTCTACCAGGAGCATGGCGTCAGGCCGATGTGCTACAATCGCCCCCAGGAGAGGAGATGCTTCCGCTGAAGAAGATCCTTTGCCCAACAGATTTCAGCGAGCCGTCCCTGGAGGCGCTGCAGGCGGCAGTGGAACTGGCCCGCCACTTTCAGGCCGAGCTCCTGGTCGTACACGTGGTATCCCCGGTGCCCACAGTGGCCGCACCTCCTGGCCCCATCGGCTTCGACGTGGGCGCTTACCAGCAAGGACTCAGCGAGTCCGCCGAACAGTCCCTCAACGAGCTCCTGAACGAACGAGTGCCCCGCGAAATCACAAGCTGGGCTACAGTCGCCCACGGCGACCCCTCCCACGAGATCATCCGCCTCGCGGAGAAGAGCGCGGTGGATGTGATAGTCACGGCCACGCGGGGCGCGTCGGCCTGGCGCACGTTCGTGTTCGGCTCCGTCGCCGAGCGCATCGTGCGCGGCGCGCCTTGCCCCGTGCTTACAGTGCCCCCGCGCCAGCAGGATGGCCCTCGTTCCTAACGGAAGGCCATCCCTGTTACCGCACCCCAGCAGAAGCAGCTCGCAACTCCTCAGCTATTCCCCGGGGGACTTGTTCGTAGCGCTCGAAGTGCATGCTGAACGTTCCCCGTCCGCTTGTCATGCTGCGTAGTTCGGTGGAGTAGCCGAACATATCCGCCAACGGGGCCTTCGCGCGCAGGATCTGGACCCCGCCCTTCGTCTCCACTCCCAAGATACGTCCCCGCCTGGCAGAGAGGCTCCCCATCACCGCCCCCGTATGCTCTTCGGGCATGGTCACCTCCACCAACATGTACGGCTCGAGCACCCGGGGATCGGCCCTGTGCAGTGCCCCGCGGAACGCCGCCGCCCCGCAAGTACGGAAGGCCTGTTCGGAGGAGTCCACGTCGTGCGCCGAACCGTCCACCAGCGTCACGGATACGTCCACCACTGGGTAGCCAGCGTACGGTCCTTCAATGGTGGCCTCCACCACCCCCCGCCGCACTGCGGGGATGAACTCCCGCGGAATGCGCCCGCCGACGATCTTCTCCTCGAACTGCAAGCCTGAGCCGGGCTCCCCCGGCTCAAGGCGGATCACCACATGGGCGTACTGCCCCCGCCCTCCGGTCTGCTTGACATGGCGGTACTCGTGTTCCACCGCAGCCGTGGCCGTCTCCCGATAGGCTACCTGGGGCCGCCCCGGGGTCACCCCCACATCGAACTCCCTGCGCAGCCGATCGACGATGATCTCCAGGTGAAGCTCGCCCATTCCCGACACTACCACCTGACCTGTCTCCGGATCCGGCCGCACCACGAACGTGGGATCCTCGTCGGCAAGATGGGCCAAGGCCTCGCCCAGGCGGTCGGCGTCGCGCCGACTCTCCGGGATGAGGGCCATGTCGATAACAGGGGCGGGGAACTCCATAGCCTCCAACACCACCGGCTGTTTCGGGTCACACAGCGTGTCGCCGGTGAACGTATCCGCCAGGCCCACCGCCGCCCCCACTTCCCCGGCGTATAGGGCGTCCACCGCCTCCCGGCGGTTTGCATGTATCTCGAACAGCCGGGTCACCCGCTGCTGCTCGTCTCGCCCCGCGTTGAGCACGCTCTCCCCCGTACGCAGCACCCCGGAGTAGATGCGCAAGAACGTAAGCTTCCCCACGTGCCGGTCGGCCTGTACCTTGAATGCCAGCGCCGCCAGCGGCCCAGCAGGGTCGGCATGCCGCTCCAGCTCCGCCCCCTCCCACTGGCCGCGCACCGCCGGGACGTCGGTCGGAGAGGGGAGGAAATCCACCACTGCGTCCAAGAGCCGCCGCACCCCCTTGTTGCGGAAAGCCGACCCACACAGGACAGGCACCAACCGTCCGGCGATCGTCGCCGCCCGCAGCCCCCCCCGGAGCTCGGCCCGCGTGGGCTGCCGTCCCTCCATAAACACTTCCATGAGCGTGTCGTCCTGTTCGCTGGCTCTCTCCACGAGTTGCTCGCGAGCGCTACGGGCCTCGTCCATAAGCTCCTGGGGGATCGGCGCCTCCCGAAGCTGAACACCCTCAGCACTTTCCTCATAAAAAATCGCATGCATGTCCAGAAGATCCACTAGCCCGCGAAACTCCTGCTCGGCGCCGATAGGAAGAACCAGCGGCACCGCGTTGGCCCCGAGCTCGCTGCGGATCTCCCCCAACGCCGCCCAAAAGTCGGCCCCCGTGCGGTCCATCTTGTTGACGAACGCGATCCGCGGCACGCGGTATCGCTCCGCCTGCCGCCACACCGCCTCCGACTGGGGCTGCACACCGGACACAGCGCAGAACAAGGCCACGGTTCCGTCAACCACGCGCAGGCTACGCTCCACCTCAGCGGTGAAGTCGAAGTGGCCGGGCGTGTCGATGATGTTGATGCGGTGCTCCTTCCAGTGAGTAGTAGTGGCAGCAGAGGTGATGGTGATCCCCCGCTCCCTCTCCTGGGGCATCCAATCCATCACCGCCCGGCCGTCGTGCACCTCGCCCAGCTTGTGGCTCTTCCCTGTGAAAAACAGGATGCGCTCAGTGACAGTCGTCTTACCCGCATCGATATGCGCGGCGATCCCGATATTGCGCACCCGTTCCATTGCAATCGTACCCATGTTTCTTCCTCCGCCTTTATGAGTTGTCCCGGTCCCTGTGCGGCAGACATCCGCCGCGCCCTCACACCCGGTCCGGGACAGTGGGCGTGCTGAGGACTCCTTAGCTTAAACGTCCCGCGGCCGCTGTCAACTGGGAGGTGGGTGTGATGGGGATCACGGACCCAACGGCACGCCGCGGGAGACCAGTTGCATCGTGCCCCGGCCAACACACCGGGTACCGTGAGGCCGAGGAGGCGAACTAACACATGATAAGGCCTATTCTGGTTCTTGCGGTGGTATGTCTGTTGGGCTTTTCCGGCTGGGGACAGATCTCGGGAGCGTGGGAGACCGAGCTGATACTGCTCCCCGCACCTGAGCTCGCGTACACGATGCTCGATCTCCATTACACGATCGACGGGGACTGGACTATCAGCAGTTTCTCCATGTTCACCGGGTCCGGGTTCGCGGCGCAGTCGTTCGGCATCTCCGGGATGCTCGGTCCAGCCTACATCGAGGGGAAGATGTCGTTCAACCCCTCCTCGGAGGACGTAGTGACAGTCACCTTCCCTGCCGCTTGCGATCCGCAGACAACGACGGTCACCTTGGAGGCCCCGGCGTACATGTGGACCAAGGGCAGGGCGGAGTGGGGCTTGATGGGCACGACGTTCATCGCCCGTGCCGTGCACTTTGCGTACCCGTACGCGCCGAGCTACCACTGGCCCTGTTGCAGCCCGCAGACGGAAAGCTACATCCTGTTCTGTCTGACTGGCCAAGGTGAGTACGTTTCCATTACGGGGAAGTTCGAGGACTGCTGCACAGGGCTCTCCTTCGCCGGGGCGCTCATCGAGCTGACCGGGCTCAGCTTGTGCTGCGGGATCACCCACGATGTGACGCTGTCCTTCTCCAAAGCTGGCTTCGAGTACGTCACGTTCACGGCCACCAGCTTGTTCCCCCTGTGCTGCGGGATCACGTTCGACGCCGAGGTGAAGTTCACCGTGGACAGCAAGGTGGCCACCATCACCCCCAGGTGGGAGGGCATAGGCGAGCTTTGTGTCACCCTGTTCGCCGACGTCATCTGGGATGAGGGGGAGCATCTGTTCGGGGGCATCGAGATCCACGGCTGGAAGATCCGCTGTGATCTCGGCGGCTGCGCGTACATAGAGATGCTCACCGCCCTCGACGTGGACAAGGTGGAACAGGCGCTGAAGAACGCCAACGATGCGGAAGAAAAATTGTGCGAGTTTGAGGAGAAGGAGGAGTACACGCCGCTGTTCCAAGGGGACGAGTTCGAGTACATCAAGCTCGGCTTCTGTGGGCCCGGTTGCTGCGGGGGAACCTACACCGTGGACGTGGCGCTGTTCTTCCAGCACGAGGGCACGCTGTTTGGCATCACGCGGGTCAAGGCAGACGCCAAGGTTCCCGTAATGGCTAACCTATCGGTGTTCACCTCGTTCGCCATGGACGCGGTGGCCAATGACCACACGCTGAGCATTGGATGGGATTTCCAGTTCTAGCCAAGCCTACCTCACCAAACCCCAACCCTTCGCCGCACGGGATGGGCCCCGCAAGGGGGGAGGGCTCCGGCCCTCCCCCCTTGCGTCTTGGCGACTAGCGCTCTTTTCGAGAAACGACCTCAGTGGTATGATTGTGCCCGAGCGTTGACAGTGAGGGAGGAGGATGAACGTGCGACGGATCACCATAGCATGTGTGGCGGTGCTCTTGTGGGGCTTGCTCGGGAGCGCAATGAGCGTGTCCGGAGAGTGGTCGACAAGCTTCCTCCTCGGCTCCGGTGATGTCTTCTCCAGCAGCACCCTCGCGTTGAGTACAACGCTCTCCTCCTGGGAGCTCACCAGCACGTCCGTGTTCACCCCTCAAGGATGGGAGACGCAGGCGCTTGAGTTTCAGCGAGATTGGGGCGCGCTGGCCATAAGCGGAGGGCTAGCCTTTACCCTCCCCTCCCCCCTTGGTGTGACGTCCTTCGGACAGGCGGAAGAGGACCTACGCTGGGAATCCCCGGGGGTGGAACTGACGGGATGGGACCTGTCCCTCGAGCTTTCCCTGGGGCGACTGACTCTGGGGCTGACCTTCTCCCAGCGTCCCCGCAACGATCGGTAGCGCTGCAGCTCGTCTGCGCCGCTCAGCCTCACCTACCGCATCACGCCGAAGATCGGAAGACTTGGATGAGATACGGCCTGCGCTTGTCCCGTTCTACGTGCTCGGCCAGGAGCAGGAGCTGCGGGTGTCGGGAGAAGGGGCGGTGCAACACCCGCGCCGCCGGCCAGGCGCTGAGGACGAGGACATGCCCCGCGGGAGACAGCTCCTCGAGTACGCTTTCGGCGAACAGGGCCACCCGCCGTAGCGGTCCCAAGTAGTAGAGGATCTCCGAGCCCAAGACTAAATCGAACGGCCCCTGTGGAATCCCTTGTGCGACGTTCCCCTGCAGCAAGGTCACGCCGGAGATCCCGGCCAGCCGCTCCCCAGCCCGCTCCAGGGCCACAGGCACGACGTCCACTCCCACGATCTCTTCGGCGAGCCGGGCGTCGGCCAGGCGTTCGGTGAAGGTACCTTCCCCGCAGCCTAGCTCCAGCACGCGCTTGTACGGACGCCCGCCGCTGGCCGCAGCCAGAAGCTCCAGCTTGAGGTCGTACTTACGGTGCTCGTAGGGGCTGCCCACGTAGTTCCACGGGTCGGGCCTCCGGTAGCGGCGGGCGAACACCCGCGGCATGATCGGTCTCAGAAGACCGCTGTAGAAGTACGGGGCCCCCAGCTCCAACGCCCCGCGCACCGTCCCCAGCCACCGCCCGCGTACTCCTTTATCAGCCATCGTGGTTCACCTTACCCCGCAGAAGGTGCGCGAGCCCCCGGCGCAGGAGGTACCCTAGCCCCAAGGCGACCACCGTGAGCTCCAGAACCCGCACCATCAGAGAGAAAGCCACCGCCCCTTCCGCGCTGATGCCGACCAAGTGCAAGATCCCCACCCGCCCCCCTTCCGCTGCCCCAATCCCCGCCGGTGTCAACCAGAGTACGGTGGTCAACACCGCGTTCAGGTTGAAGTAGACGGCGAGCTCGCTCACCGAAAACCACGTCCCCTGCGAGAAGCGGAAGAAAAGGAGCGGCCTGAGGTACGTGCACAGAAAGCTCGCCAGCTGGCAGCCAAAGGCGAGCACAGTATAGGGAAGGTAGCGGCTGAACGCGGCATGGATGTCTTCCTCCGTCTCCTGGGTAAGCGTCACCGCCTTGGCCAGCCTCTGCCATCGCGGCTGCCGGCGACTGACGAACCCCAGTATGCGGCTCAACCAGTGGTAGTTCCGCGCGAAACCCAGCACCCCCAGGCCCACGGCCGCAGAGACGACGAATAGCCCCGCACCGACTTGGGCCTTGGTCGCCGTCGGGAGGAACGGCCCTGTGAGCGCCAACGCCCCCCCGAGCACGGCGAAGGTCACCAGGCTCAACCCCGCGACCAAGCGGTCGACCATTATCGTGGCGTAGACAGTAGTCAGCGGCTTCCCGGCGCTGCGGCCAGCCAGCCACGCCCGCACCGGCTCGCCGCCCACGTAGGCGACCGGGGTGATATAGGACACAGCGAACCCGGCCACCGCCGCCCCGGCAATCTCCGGCCAGGGGGTGGCCGCCCCTTGCGCCCGGAGGAGAAGTCCCCAGCCCACCACCCAGAAGAACACAGCGACCAGATCCACCCCAAGCATGGCCAGAAAACCCCACAGCCCCAGCCCCCGCAGCTGCTCCCAGACCGCGGCTGGCCCAGCGAAGACGATCAGAGCGGCGAACAAACCCAGACCGCAAACGACGAGCACACCGGCCAACATCCCTTGCCGCATGGTCGCCGAAGGGTATCCGGCGCGGCGGCGCCCTGCCAGCACGGCTGTCTTCTCGAGGGGCCTCCACAGAGCTTAACCCTGTCAGGGACGGCAAAAACTTGCGTTCTACCCGCCGGAAGCGTACCATGTTCTTCCGGGAGGTAACAACACAGTGGAACGAGTGCACTCCGCATTCATCGAAGACGAGATGGAGCAGTCGTACATCGACTACGCCATCTCCGTGATTCGCGGCCGGGCCATCCCCGACGTGCGCGATGGCCTGAAGCCAGTGCAACGGCGAATTCTCTATGCCTTGCGCGGCCTCGGGCTCCAGCCGGGCAAGCAGTACCGGAAGTCTGCGCGTATTGTAGGGGATTGCATGGGAAAATACCATCCGCACGGCGACCTCGCCGTGTACGAGGCCATGGCCGGTCTGGCTCAGACCTACACCACTCGCTACCCGCTTGTAGACGGCCAGGGGAACTTCGGCTCCATCGACGGCGACTCCCCGGCGGCCATGCGCTACACGGAGGCCCGCCTGTCTCCGATCGCCATGGAGTTCCTCGAGGAGCTCAGCGAGCAGACGGTGGACTTCGTCCCCAACTTCGACGACTCCATGGAGGAGCCCGAGGTGATGCCCGTGCGCTTCCCCCACACGCTGACCAACGGCGCCTGGGGGATCTCCGTGGGGATGACCACTCAGATCCCCCCGCACAACCTGCGGGAGCTCATCCAAGCCACCCTGCATCTCTTGGACAACCCTGAGGCCACAGCAGAGGAGCTCATGCAGATCATCCCCGGCCCGGACTTCCCCACCGGGGGCTTCCTCGTAGGCCGGGAAGGGATTGTCGACGCCTATCGCACCGGCGAAGGGCGTCTGCGCGTGCGCGCACGGGCGTTCGTCGAAGACGGCCGGATCGTGATCACGGAGATCCCCTATCAAGTGCGCAAGACCACCATCCTCGAGTCCATCGCCGCCAAGGTGAAGGCCGGAGAGCTGGAGGGCGTGGCCGATCTGCGCGACGAGTCCGACCGGCAAGGCCTGCGTGTGGTGGTTGAACTGAAGCGCGACGCCGAGCCCCAGCGCGTTCTGCGCCGACTGCTCAAGGTCACCGCCTTGGAGCGGACTTACGCCTGCCACTTCCTCGTGATCCAAGGAGGGAGCCCGAAGACCCTCTCCCTCCCCCGGATGCTGTTGACGTTCCTCTCCTTCCGCCGTTCGGTCGTCAAACGGCGGACCGAGTACCGCCTGCGCGTGGCCCGCGAGCGAGCGCACATCTTGGAAGGGTTCCAACTGGCCCTCGACCGCTTGGACGAGGTCATCGACATCGTGCGCTCCTCCTCCAGCCCCGATGAGGCACTGGCTCTACTATCGGCCGAAATCGGCCTCACGGACAAGCAGGCCGAGGCCGTGTTGCGCATGCGCCTCTCGCAGCTCACGAAGATGGAGCGGCACAAGATCGAGGAGGAGCTCAAAGAGCTTCGCAGGAAGATCACCGAGTACGAGGCCATCCTCGCTGACCCGGGCAAGCTGGACGGGGTGATCCGCGACGAGCTCGCCGAGATCGCCCACAAGTACGGCGACGAACGACGCACCGCCATCATCAGCGAAGAGGGCGACGCCGACCTCGACGACATGGACGTCCCCAAACGCGACATCTTCCTGTGTATTACCGGGCGGGGGTACGTAAGCGCCAGCGACTGCGAGGCGTTTCGCGTGCAGGGCCGCGGCGGAAAGGGCGTCAAGGGAATCCGCACCAAGGAGTCCGACTCCCTCCAGGAGATGCTCTACGCCAACACACATCAGGACCTGCTTGTGTTCACCGATCGTGCCCGGGTGTTCAAGCTGCCGGCGGCCCGCCTGTCGGTGGGCCAGCGGGCGGGCGTGGGGAAGAACCTGCGCCACTTCCTAGAGATGGATCAGGACGAGGAGATCCGCTCGGTGCTCGCCGTGGACGACTTCCAGCGGGACTGCGCCCTCCTGGCCACGAGGAACGGTGTGGCAAATAGAAACGCCCTCGCCGACTACGCCAATGCTCACTCCAAGGGCATCCTCGCCTACAACATCGCCGAGGACGACCGCTTGGTGAGAGCGCACATCACCGGCGGAGACGGGCATTTGATCCTGGCCACCGCCAAAGGTCAGGTGATCCACTTTGCCGAGTCGCAAGTCCGGCTCACCCGGCGCCCATCGATGGGCGTGCGCGGAATGCGCCTGACGAAAGGCGATGCGGTGGTGGCCACCGTGTGGCTCCCGCCCGACCTGGGAGGCGAGTACCGCCTGCTGCTCGTCACGGAGAACGGATACGGAAAGCGCCTCGACCCAGGAGAGCTCCCATTGCGAAACCGTGGCGGCAAGGGCCTGATCGGGATCAAGCTCGACGAACACACCGGAGCTCTCGTCTCCATGGAACTCGTCGCCGCCGGGGACGAAGTGCTCGTCTCCACCAAAGCTGGCCAGGTCATCCGCTTTGCGGCCGACCAAGTAAGCTCCTTCTCCCGCTACGCCCGGGGAGTGCGGTTGATCCGCGTCGACGAGGGCGATCACGCCGTGTCCACAGTGGTCGTCTCATGAACACCAAGGCGGAGGTCGAGCGGCAGCTCCGGGAGATCGAGCGGGCCACGGAGGTGGTCGTGCCCCGCGAAGAGCTCGCGGCCAAGCTGACCCGTTCCCTCCGGGAAGACAAGCCCCTGCGCGTGAAACTGGGGATCGACCCCTCGGCGCCGCACCTCACGTTCGGCCACGCTGTGGTCTTGCGCAAGCTGCGGGCGTTCCAGGACCTGGGGCACCTCGCGGTGCTCGTGGTGGGAGACTTCACCCGCCGCATCGGCGACCCCTCCGGCAAAGCCAAGACGCGCGACCCCATGACTTCCGAAGATATTCAGCGCAACATGGCCACCTACCGCGAGCAGGCGTTCCGCATCCTCGACCCCGAGCGCAGCGAGCTCCGCCACAACTCGGAGTGGCTGGGAAAGCTCTCCTTCGCCGACGTCATCGTCCTCTCCGCCAAGTACACCGTCGCCCGTATGCTGGAACGGGAGGACTTTCAGCGCCGCTACACAGAGGGTATCCCCATCACCATCATGGAGTTCCTCTACCCCCTGGCCCAGGCCTACGACTCCGTGGCCATACGCTCCGATGTGGAGCTCGGCGGTTCCGACCAGCGGGTGAACCTGCTCATCGCCCGGGACATCCAAGACGCCTACGGCCAGGAACCCCAGGCCGTCGTGACCATGCCCCTCCTCCTGGGGACGGACGGGAGAAGAGCCATGTCCCAGTCCCGGGGCAACTACATCGCCATCGCCGAGCCCCCCGAAGAGCAGTTCGGGAAGATCATGTCCATCCCTGACGAGCTGATGCCCCAATACGCCCGCCTCCTCACCGATCTCTCCTGGGAGGAGCTCGCCGAGCTCCATCCCAAACAAGCCAAGAAACGCATTGCGTGGACGCTCGTCTCCGCCTTCCAAGGGCCCCAGGCCGCCGACGCCGCCCAGGCGCACTTCCAGCGCGTGTTCGAGGAGCAGGAGACCCCCGAAGAGATGACCGAAGTCGAGCTGGACCCGAGCGTTGTGAAGGTAGCAAGATCAGCTGATATTCCTGTCCCGCCAGCGCGTGCCGCGGCAACCACCGGCCAACCAACCATCAATGTAGTCAATATCGTGGATCTGATGATGGCTGCCGGGCTCGCCCCCTCCCGCTCCCAGGCTCGGCGCCTAGTGGAGCAGGGCGCGGTACAAGTCGCCGGCGAGCGCGTAAGCTCGCCGACCGACCAGGTCCCCGCCACGCCGGGAACAGTCCTCCGCGTCGGCCGCCGCAAGTTCGCCCGCATCGGGGACCCCGGGCTTCGATAGCGTCGGGGCTTGTCCCCGACGTACACCAAACAGGGAGGAGGAACGATCTATGAGTACATGCCCCTTCTGCCGCATCGCCGCCGGAGAACTGGCCGCAGACATCATCTACAGTGACGATCATGTCCTCGCCTTCCTCGACGCCCACCCCCTCGCCGACGGCCACGCTCTTGTGGTTCCCAGACAGCACG
>PWTL01000087.1 GCA_003562845.1 Candidatus Acetothermia bacterium | reverse complement strand
CGCCGGGGAGGCCCTCGCCGCTTTGGGCAGCGACACCGGCGGGTCCGTTAGACAACCGGCTGCACTGTGCGGGGTCGTCGGCCTACGGCCAACTTACGGCCTCGTGTCACGGTGGGGTTTGGTCTCTTTTGCCTCGTCTTTTGATACGGTGGGCCTGCTCACATCAACCGTGGCCGATGCCGCATTCCTTCTCCGAGTAATAGCCGGTCCGGATTCGCACGATCCCACCTCGACCGTTGCGGGAGTCCCCGACTACTGCGCCGACCTCAACGGCGGTCTCAGGGGCGTGCGCTTGGGCTTTCCCGCGGACTATGTGGCCCCCATGCTCACAGAGGAGGCCCTGTCCTTGACCGAGCGGTGGCGGGAGATCGCCCGCGAGATGGGCGCACGAACGGTGGAGGTGAAACTCCCAACCTTTCGCTACGCCCTTCCTGCGTACCACCTGCTGGCGTCCGCGGAGGCCTCGGCCAATCTGGCGCGCTATGACGGAGTCCGCTATACGCCCCGCGCCGAAGGCCGCACCGCACTGGCCAGTTTGACGGCCAGCCGAACAGAGGGCTTCGGCCGCGAGGCCAAGCGCCGCATTGCCCTGGGAACTTACGTCCTCTCCGCCAACCACACCCCCCACTACTATAAGAGGGCACAGCGGGCACGCGCCGCCGTGTCCGGGGAGATGTCCAGGGTCTTCCGCAAGGTGGACCTCCTGCTGACTCCCACCACCCCCACTCCGGCGTTCCCGCTGGGCGCACGGAAGGCCGATCCTGTGGCTATGTACCACTCCGACGTGTTCACCGTGCCCGCATCCCTGGCTGGGCTCCCCGCTATCTCGGTACCAGGGGGAACGGTGGATAGCCTCCCGTTCGGGATACAGCTAGTCGCCCCTTGGCTCCAGGAGACTCTTCTGTTGCGGGCGGCGCACGCGCTGGAGTTAGGGATGAGCAGCTCCTAACGTGGCACACAAGCTGCCACGCTGCCACCGGCGGGGATCAGGGGATGAGCCAGGAGAGGAGACCGAGGCCGACGAACAGAGCGCAGATGATCCACAGCCTGACCACCACCTTGGGTTCCTCCCATTCCACACCGGGTAGCCAGTGCGACCAAGGGACGGGCCCGCGCTCCAGATGGTGGTGAAGTGGGGACATCCTGAGCAGGCGTTTGCCGGTGAGCTTGTACGATCCCACCTGCACGATCACCGATACGACCTCCACGACCAAAAAACCCCCCAGCAGAGGAAGCACGAGCACCGCGCCCCCAGCGAAGTACACCCCGAAAAGAAGCCCTCCCAGGCCCATAGACCCTACATTTCCCAGAAAGGCCCCCGCCGGGTGGGAGTTCACCCACAGAAACCCCACGCAAGCCGCTGCCCCGATAATCGCCACCGTTCCCACGTCTGTGGCCAGGCCGACTACAGGCAGCGACCCCCCAAGCACCAACGCCACGCACCCTGCGGCGAGGCCGTCCAGACCGTCGCTCATGTTCACCGCGTTCACCGCTCCGGGATAGCCAACGGCCACCAGGAGAAACCCCGCCCACGCCGGCAGCGCGGCAGAAGAGAGATCGCCGGAGACGAAGGGCACCACCAGGGCTGTGTCCGGGAGAAGGAGGGAAAAGCCGTACAGCGCAGTGGCAGCCAAACCCTGCAAGCCGAGCATGCGCCCAGACGAGATCCCCTGGGAGCGTTCCCGCCGTTGGCTGAACACGTCGTCCACCAAGCCCAACGCAGCTCCCACCCCGCAGGCAACCAGCACAAATGCCGTGCGAGAAGTGAGAGGGGCTCCCGCCAACCCCGCCAACCCCACGGCCAAGCCCACCGCGCCCAGGGGAACCACACCGGCCATCGTCGGGGTGCCGGCCTTGCGGGAGTGGGTCTCGGGTCCTTCAGGACGGATATACTGCCCGGCACGCACCTTGCGGGCAAAAACCTCTGTGCCTGCAGCCACCGCAGGGATCAGAGCCAGGGCAAGTCCTACAACACCCCACGCCCAGGTCACTTCTTCCACCGCCACTCGCCTCCCGCCTCCAACAGGGAGCGACGAACCTGAGCTGCATCCTGTTCTACGGACGGTGAGGCCACAACTTGGTAGAGGGCGGTGGCGGGCACCAGCGCCATATCATGCTCAACACATCCGCGACGCACGGCATCGCTCCATTGGGCTGGGCGCCGCGAGGGCTCCACCCGTGTTTCCGCCGCCACCACCAGTGCCCCCCGCACTTTGCGCCGCTCTTCTGTTCCCACGCGGTCCACAGCCAGCAGGAGCGCCCGGTGCTCCTCGGGCCCTGCAGGACTGGCGGGAGAGTAACAAGCACGCACCAAAAGGGTTCCCTCGGCACAGCGCGCCTCCACGGTGCGAGGCATGTCGTCCCGCGGGGCACAGGTGAACCCAACGCGCGTCAACGCAGAGGCGACGCCTTGGACCAGCTCCCGCGCCCCCCGAGGATAGAGGAGCGCCCGTAGCGTGTCGTACTCGCGCCTTGCGGCGGCCAGTTCTTCCGCCCTCCGAACAAGGTGGGCACGCTCCTCGGCGAGCGTCTGCTCCTGTGCGCTGAGCTCCTCTTCGCCCGGCAAGGCATAGCGGGCCAGCCATTCAGGACCCGCCACCGCCGGAGGTGCCGCTCACAGCGCCCCCAGTGGCGAGCGGAGGGCGTCCCCCGTCTCCCGCGGGTCGCCCCCCAGAAAAGAGGGGAGGAAGAGCAGTCTGCCCGATCCCACCGCAACCTCCCAAGCCACTGCGTCCCCGACCCGATCCCGGCCCAACACCCGGCCAAAGGACTCCAGGGGAACGCCGAACGTAGACACTATCACCGCTTCGTAGCCAAGTGAGGCGTGCTCTCGGAGGTAACCAGCGAGGGGGTGCCCCTCATCTATCTGTTCAAGGGACTTTCCTCGACGGGGCAGAAAGCGTATTCCCTGCGGAAGTGAAAGGTGCTGACCCTCCGAGACGAGCGCGACGTGGGGAAGAACGCTGCGCGCGTCAACGGTCCGCGCCGCTCCGCCGGGCAGAACTACTTCCACAGCAGGCCCCGGAGCCCTAACGCGAAACAAGGCTGTGCCCCCAACTCGCTGAAGCAGGGCCTCCAGCTCGGTCCTCCGCGCGGCGAGCAGCCGCTCCAATGCGCGCGACAGGCCCCCATCCCGTCCCTGGTGAAGCCGCCACACACCGTCCGGCTCCAGTTGAGCGTGCGGTCTCCACAGCGCGGAGATGCTTTCCGGATCCAGTAGCACTGCGTCGTAGTCGGCGAAGGACTCAGCGTCAGCCAGCCCCTCCGCCGTCGCCCCCAACCCTCGTATATCCCAACCCACGGACAAGATACGCATATCGCACGCATTGTACGCCGATGAGCGGGAGGGATCCTCCTTGTTCCCGTTGGCAGAGGAGAGCTGTGGCCCGGTACCCTGTCCCCATGAACTGGACAACTGTGGAAACTGACTGGGGCCCCTTTCGGGCCCGGTGGGAGCAGGGGCAGCTGGCCGCGCTGACGTTTCCGCACGTGGTCCCCCCCGGGACGGGCCCGGGGGGCGGCCAGCCGCCTCCCCTGGACACTTCGCTGGCCAGGCAGCTCAACGACTACTTCTCCGGCCACAGACAGAGGTTTGCGCTCCCCTTGCACCTTGCGGGGACAGAGTTCCAGCTCCGGGTGTGGCGAGAGCTCCTGCACCTTTCCTTTGGCCGAATGGTCACCTACAGCGAGCTGGCGCGGAGAGTTGGTTGTCCCCAAGGAGCACGGGCTGTAGGGGGCGCAGTCGGCGCCAACCCCGTGCCCATAGTGGTCCCTTGCCACCGGGTGGTCGGGGCAGGGGGGCGGATGGGCGGGTTTGGAGCGGGCCTGGAGTGGAAGCGCCGCCTCCTGGCTGTAGAAGGGGCCGGCCCCCCTCCCTGCTCATCATTCGCAGAGCAGAAAGGGGGGCTTGCCCCTGCGGGCACTAGCGGGCCTCTAGCGACTCGATGGAGGTGCTCCACACGATGAACCGCGCACGCTCCGTGTAGCTGAACGACGAGCCAATACGGAAGTTGAGCGAGGGGACCAGCGGTCCCGGGTGGCCGGACGGAAGGCCGACCACCACAGGGTTGAACGGCGAGCTGACCATGTGTCGCCGCAGTCGAACCAAGCCTGCTGTACGATCTGGCGTTCCGTTACCGTTCATGTCCAACCGCAAGTCCATCCACATGGATGAGGCACCCTGCACCTGGAAGGTGTGGGTCACTCTCCCAGTCCTCACCGATCCCTCGAACACCAGGCGCCACCCTTCATCCGCAGGCTCGGGGACCAGCCCCAGCGGGGCAGCGCTGGCATCCGTGGTCACTCCCACGAAGCGACCGTCGGTGCGCAGCTCAATGCGGTACGGGCGGGGGCTTCCCCACAGCGGGGAACCGTTCACGGTGATGTTCCACGTGTCGGTGCCCCACACGTAGATCCCCGGGGTGGTCCCCATGTTCGGCATCCCCGGAGGAAGCGGGCTCACGAAGCGCATTACCCGCACTACTTGGGTAGTCTGCGCCGTGGCCCCCTGGTTATCGGTGACGTACAGGGTAGCCTGATAGGTGCCTTCCCTGGTGTATGTCCAACTGACCACGCGGCCGGTGCGGTTGATGGTCCCGTCGCCGGTGAGGTCCCAACGATAGGAAACGATAGACCCGTCGGGGTCGTAGGAGTCAGAAGCGTCGAAGGTCACGCTCATCCCTGCGAACGGGTTCGCCGGGCTGAAGGTGAACTGCGCTACGGGCGGCCGGTTCACCACGCCCACGCGAATCGTGCTCGTGGTCTCTCCAGTGGCTCCCTGGTCGTCGGTGACGATCAGCCGCACCGAGCGCGGTCCGCTGGTGGTGAACCTGTAGAAGAACACCTGACCTGTGCCGTCCACAGTGCCGTCAGCGCCGATGTCCCACTCATAGCGAACGATGGATCCATCGGGATCGTACGATTCCGCGGCGTCGAACCGCACCCATTGGTTCGGGCTCGGCTGTTCAGGGCTGAACTCAAACCTGGCCACCGGGGCCTGGTTGGGATCGCCTACCGTAATCGTCCGCGTGGTGTCGGCCGTGGCACCCTGATCGTCGGTCACCCTGAGGCGCACAACATATCGGCCGGCACTGGTAAAGCGGCGGAACGCTACTTGCCCGGTCGCATCGACCCTGCCGTCATCGTCGAAGTCCCACTCATAGCGAACGATGGACCCATCGGGATCGTACGACTCCGCAGCGTCGAACCGCACCCAATCGCCGGGCCTCGGCTCAGAGGGAGTATAGGCAAATCGGGCCACCGGCGGCCTGTTCACCCGCACGGGCTGAAGATCGACCATCATCGTGCGCGTCCGGCCCGCGGTGATCGTCACCTGCGCAGTGTGATCCTGGTAGCCGTCCTTGCGCAGGAGAATCCGGTACGTACCGGGGGCCAGCTGCAGCTCTCGCGTAGTCCAGCCCCGGAACACGCCGTCCACGTACAACCTCGCCAAGCTGGGGGTGGTTACTACCCGCAACGTGCCCGGCGCAGGCGGGGCGGCACCCACTATCTCGAAGCTGGTGAAGTCGAACGCCTCCTCGGCCGCCTCGGGAATCAGCCCCAACACTTGTGCCTGCAGCTCATCAGGATCCTCCCCCAGCTGCTGGAACGGGAAAGGCTTCGTCAAAGCCAGGATCTGTAGCCACTCAGTGCCCAGGGGCGGATCCACCCGGAATTGGTAGGTCTTTCCTGGAGTGGGGACGGTGTGCGTTCCGGCCTGGAAGTAGTTCTGCGTGTCGTACTGGTTGGGGAAGATCCGCACCACCTCGCCATCGGGGCGGATGTCCCAGATATAGATGTAAGCGGCCCTGTTGATCTCAAAATGAATCCGGGCGGTGTCTCCCACCTGGTACACAGGTTTGTCCGTCCACACGCTCACCGTTAGTCCATCCGGCTCTGGGGGTTCGATGATGATCCCCCGAGGCTCCACCTGACCCAGGGCGACCGCCCCAAGCACCGCTACCAACAACAGCCACAGCATTGTCTTACGCATCGGTTATCTCCCTTCTTGTGCCAAGGCCCGCGCCACGATCCCGGCGACCATGTCCGGGGTCAAGGCCTCCAGCACCGCGTCCACCGTGCGCTCGCACGGGGCCACACTGCGCAGGTTGGACAGACTGCTCCGCACCCGCGATGTCATCCCGGCGCCGTCCGCCGGGCTCCCACCCTCTGCGATGTGATCGGCCACCGCCCAACCGACCTCCGCAACGACCTCGCGGATGGTTGCCGGGCAGATTTCCACTGCAACCCTCACTTCCATAACCACTTCCTGTGCAGCCAACAACATGCCGAGCCTGAAGCTCAACTCACCGAGAATCTCCCCCCAGGGTCTCTCCCGACGCCATCCCAGGAGGGCCCTGCTCAGAAGCCGATCCACTGACAGTCCGGCCTCCAACCCTCTGGTGAGTATCCGCAGCGCATCGTTGGCCTCCCCCGGCGCAAGCTGCCCTGCTCTGTCCAGGTAGCTGTGCACATTCAGCGGCAAATCCCATCCAGCTTGCACAACCTCCCTGAGAGCGGAAGCAGCAGACTTCTTCAACCCTGGGTCCGCCGGCATCGCGTGCAGGAGGTTCAAGACCTGGTCTAACTCGATCTGGGGAGGTGCCTGCGCCAAGGGAGGTGTCTGCGTCAGCCCGGTAACCACCAGCGCCAACAGCGCGACACACGCGCCAAGCAGCCTCATGAACCACGCTCCACATAGCGTACAGAGGCGTACTCGCCAAAGCTGCGCACGTACTCGTCGGCCACCGGATCCTGGCCCACCCACCGGCCATCCACCAAGAAGGCATACTCGTACCGGCCCGGGGGCAGTTCCAGTACTGCGGTCCACACACCACTCCCGTCGCGGTCCTCCAGGCGGACGAGCTCCCAAGCGGAGAAATCTCCCACAACGGCCACGCTCTCAGCCCGCGGGGCGGCGACAGCAAACACGGTTCCCCCGCCCTCCTCCCAGGGCGCTCCCCCAGGAACCCACATCCGCCCGGCGAGGAAACCCACGACGAGCGCCAGGGCCGCAGCGCTCCCCACGGCAAAACGCATGGCAACCCGGGAGCCCCACAGGGCTTCCCGCAGGCGCCGCCACCAATACCGGCCGGGAGTGTGCGCAGCCAGCTTGACTGTCACAGCACGCTCCAGCCCGTCCAGTAACTCGCGGGACTCGGCCCTTTCCTCCTGCAACGCTTCACGGATCAAATCGTCCAGGCCCTCATATCGCATTGCTCATCACCCCCTGCTCGGCGAGCCGGGCTCTTACTAGCGCCCGCCCCCGATGCAGTCGCGTCTTTACCGTTCCAACGGGCATCCTCAGCACCGCAGCGATGTCGGTCAGATCCAGCTCGTGCCAGTACCGGAGCACCAGCGGCTCACGATAGGAGTCGGGAAGGGCCCACACGGTCCTGCGCACCAACTCCCGTACTTCCTCCATCCGCGTCACATCGACCGGATCCTCCGGCCACGGAAAACGCTGCGGCGGGTCGGTCCGTCGCTTGCGCAGCAAGTTGCGGGCCACATTCGCCGTTACGGTGAACAGCCACGTGGAGAAGCGCCGCGACAGATCGTACCGATGGAGTTGCTGATAAGCGCGGATGAACGCCTCTTGCACGGCGTCCTCGGCGTCGGCCCGGTTTCTGAGGATGGCCAGGGCAACACCGAACACCGCGTCCTTGTACCGGCGCACGATCTCTCCCCACGCCTCCAGGTCGCCGTCCAAGCTGAGTTGCACCAGCTCGAGCTCTCCATCGGCCACGTTCATCGCCCTCACGGAGAATATACACACACAGCGTAGGGCCGGTTTCATTACAGACACCTGTCCCGCTTCGGTCGGACGCACCCTCCCGCGTGCCAGGACCCAAGGGCTGGCTGCCTCCCGGGATCAGCCCCTATGGTTACCATAACCGACGCGTATAATGGAAAGAAGGAGGTCGGCATGAGAGCGAAGTACTTGTTGAGCGTGGCCCTAGTGGTGGTAATGGCACTCGGGCTGGGAGGGTGTGCTTGGCTGTTCGCCCCGCGCATCACCGCGGCCCTCACCGCCAGCCCCACCTCGGGCGAAGCACCACTTTCGGTGACCTTCGATCTGTCGGGGTCCACCGGTCCGATCACAAGCTACACCTTGAACTTCGGCGATGGTTCCGCTCCGGCCACCGGCAGCGACGTGGACACGACCGTGGTGAATACTTATGACGATGCGGGAACGTACACGGCCCAGCTCACCGTGCAGGACGACCGGGGGCGCGTAGACCAGGACACTGTCACAATCACCGTAGCCGCACCCGCTGTTCCCACCGCGACCCTGGGGGTGGACCCCTCCGAGGCGGAGGCCGGAGAGGCGGTGACCTTCTACGTGGAAGGGACTGCTCCCTCGGGGAAGAAGATCGTCAAGTGGACTTTGGACTACGACGACGGGACGGTCGAAGAGAACCCGGTCAATCTGACGACCCTGGACACCACGCGGACCCACACGTACGACGATCCCGGTGAGTACACGGCGGTGCTCACTGTGGAAGACGAGGACGGGGCCACGGCCACAGACAGCGTGACTGTGACCATCACCAGCCCTCCGCCGGAGATCACCTCGTTCACAGCGGACAGCAAGGACAACACAGTTGAAGACCCCATCGTGGTCGTACAGAACGCAGATGTTTTGTTCGAGTTCGAGGCTGAGTCCGGAGCAGCAGAGCGCAAAATCGTGAAGTGGCAGATCAGCTTCGGCGACGGGATCTCTGTGTCCCAAGACGGGCTCAGCGCGGACACCTTGTCAGTCTCCTATACCTACGACGGCTACGCGCAGACGGGCTCGTACACGGCCACCGCGCGAGTGTGGGACGACCTCGACGCCACGGACAGCGAGTCCCTGGACATCGAGGTGGTGGCAGCACCGTAGGCTGCGGCTGAACACTTTGCGATAGGCGAGCCACCGACCTCCGTGGACAATGACGGCCCGTGTCGGCGTCGGGACGTTTCCGGCGCCGACACGGGGTCGTCCTCACCTACTAATGGCGCCTCGCCCTCTCTTCCCACAGCACTCCCCCTACAAGCAGCAGCACCGCCAATCCCAGCACTGGCCAGTCCCCGACAGCGGCGTACGGCGTCGTCCCCCGGTGCAGCGGGAGGGCGACATGCAGCACGCCCGGCTCTCCCAAGGGGAGCTTGCCCAGCAGCTGCCCTGTAGGAGAGAACGCCCCGCTTACGCCGGTGCTCGTGGCGTGGACGAACGCTCTCCCCTGCTCCGCCGCGCGCAGCGCACCGAAGGCGAAATGTTCCCACAGCATGCGGTGCTCGCCGAACCAAGCGTCGTTTGTGGGAACCACGAGGATTTCCGCCCCTTGGGCCACCAGCCGCCGCGCCCCAGCGGAGAACTGCGACTCAAAGCAGATCTGCACGCCGTAGATGCCCAGGGAATCGCTGCGTTGCCCGTGGGCCAGGTCGTGCGGGAGGAGTTCCTCCAGTAGAGGACCCAGCCCCAGGGACTCCCACAGGTCTCGCGCCGGAAGATACTCCCCAAAGGGCACGAGATGGGTCTTGTCGTATATGCCGGCTACCTCTCCGTCCCGGTCCAGGAGGAGCACGGAGTTGTAGATCTTGCCCTCGCGCCAGTCACCTGTGCCTACAAGCAACTCGGCGCCCAACCGGCGCGCAGCCTCCTGAAACGGAACCAAATAGTCCGGCTCAGCCCGCAGGGGGACCGGCAGCACGGTCTCCGGGAACACCACGAAGTCCACCGGCCCCTCCAGCCTGGATAAGAGGTCGGCATAGCGCTCCATGAGCGCCGGAACTTGCCTGGGATCCAGCCGCTGCTCCTGGGGAACCCCGGTCTGCACAACAGCCGCCTGTAGCGTGCCTGTCTGTTCGGTGTCAGAACCCACGCCAGCGCCCACGAGGAGCACCGCCGGGCCCAGAATGGCCAGCGCGATCCAGTGCCTGCTCCTCCGCGCTCCGGCGGCCAGACAAGCGCCCGTCCACGCGGCTGCCAGGGAAAGCAGCCATGCCCCTCCTATTGCCGCCGCCCCGACCAGCGGAGGAACGGCTAACGCCACGGGGAGGCTGCCGAAGGCCACACCGAACGGTCCCGCGGCCCGCACCATCTCCAGGAGCACCCAGGTGCCCGCCCCCACCAACGGCGACGACCACCGCCCCACCGCTGCGCCGAGCACAGCCATGTAGAGCGCTCCGTACACGGCCGCGAGCACCCACAGTGGAGCGGCAAGAGGACCGACAAATGTCCACAGCTCGAATACGGAAGTGAAGGTGAGGGCAAAGAAGACGAATCCTGCCACTGCTCCGGCCACGGCACCGCGTCTTGCTCCCCGCCCGGAGAGAACCAAGAACAGCCCGGCCATTGCCGGCCACACCAGCAAGCTCAATCCTGGGTAAAACGCGGCCCACAACAGGGCCGCGAATCCCCCAGCGCCGGCCACGCGCAATCTCCACTCCATGTGTTGCCATTATAATCAGCGCAGGAGGTGGACCGTGCACCCAGTGTTCTTGCGCTTGGGACCAGTGGAGATCCGCTACTACGGACTGATGTACGTCATCGCCCTCGTACTCGGGTTCTTCCTCGTCCGCGCCGAAGCCCGCCGCAGAGGATTAGTGGACCGGGGGTTGGGGGCAGAAGCCGCGGTGGATCTGCTGCTGGTGGCCATCCCCTTGGGACTGATAATGGCTCGCCTGTACTACGTGGCCTTCCAGTGGAGTTGGTACCAGGACAACCTGTGGGAGATCCCCATGCTGTGGCGAGGAGGGTTGGCCATACACGGAGGGCTCATCGGGGGGACCCTCGGGCTGTGGATATTCTCCCGGTGGAAGCGCCTGCCCCTGTGGCCGACGGCGGACGCGGTGGTTCCGGCGGTACTTCTGGGGCAGGCCTTGGTCAGGCTGGGCAACTTCCTGAATGGCGACGCATTCGGCACGCCCACAACCCTGCCTTGGGGACTGGTGTTCCCGGACGACAGCCCCGCCGGCTGGGCCTATCCCGGCCAACCACTACACCCAGCAATGCTGTACGAGATGGTGGGGCTTTTGCTCCTGTTCGCGCTGCTGTGGCGACTGCGTAAGAGACCTGCCCGGGCGGGATTCTTGACTGCGCTCTATTTCATAGGCTACTCGCTGGTGCGCTTTCCCTGCGAGTTCGTGCGCGGGGATGCGCTGATGTTGGGACCGATCAGAGGGGCGCAAGTCGCGAGCGTGCTGCTAGTAGCTGTGTTCGGATTGTGGATGTGGCGCCGCCGGCTGTGGCGGGCCTCCCCTCGGGACCCAACGTCGCAGACAAGCTGCGTTTAACGTCGCACGCAACGTGCGACGCTACGGATCCGGTGGTAGACGGTGGTTGCAGTTTATCTCCGACGGTTTATTGCCCGTAGCGTCGGAGTTTATCTCCGACGGTGGTTGGGGCTTGTCCCGGACGGTGGGGCGCTACAGGCGAAAACTCTCCCCCAGATAGGCCACGCGAGCCGAAGGGTCGTCCACTATTTCTTCAGGGGTTCCCGACATGAGAAGCCTTCCGTGGTGGATGAGATAGGCTCGATCGGTGATGTGCAAGGTGTCTCTGACGTTGTGATCGCAGATGGCAATGCCGATTCCCTCCTCGGCCAGCCGCCGGAGCGTGGAGGAGAGCTCGGCCACGGTGATGGGATCGACCCCAGAGAAGGGCTCATCGAGCAGCAGGAATGAAGGCTGGGTGACAAGTGCCCGTGCAATCTCCACCTTGCGCCGTTCCCCGGCGGACAAGCGGGCCACGCGGCGTCCCTCGAACCCCTGCAACCCAAGCTCCTCCAGGATCGCTCCCACCTTCGCATCCCACCGCCCCCCGAGGCCGTCCAGCGCCAGGAGCAGATTGCCGCGGACTGTGGTGCGCAGGAACACCGACGGTTCCTGGGGGAGGTAGTGAATACCCCGTCGCGACCGCTCGTAGAAGGGGAGGTGGGTTATCGACTCTCCGTCCAGCAGCACTTCACCGGCATCAGGCCGCAGGAAGCCAGTGAGCAAATGGAAGGTCGTAGTCTTCCCCGCCCCGTTTGGTCCCAACAGCCCCGTGGCCTCGCCCGCGTGGAACGCTACGTCCAGCTCGTCCACCGCGCGGTACCGTCCGAAAGACCGGACGAGACCACGTCCCTCAACCAGCCGGGCTGAGCTCGGCATCCGTAAGGGTCACCTCTCCCCCACGCGCCGAAACCCGCAGCTCCCCCGCTGCCGCCTTCAGCCCGTGTCCCCGCAAGTCCACATCGGTGGCCTGAAGCACGTCTTCCTCCAGGTGATAGCTCCCGGCGGGAAACTCCAGCTCCCAGCCCTGCACTGACACCTGGACATCGGAGAACTCCACAGAGCTTCCTGGAGTCCAGCGGGCTTCGGCCGCGCGCAGCCCGATATCCTCGGCCCAAGCCTCCACCTCCCACAAAGTGAAGCTCCTCTCCCAGCGAGCGCGGGCGGCGCGCATGTTCAGCACACCCCACTCGCCCTCCACTCCCTGCGGCATGTCCCACTCCCGCCCCAAAGGATCGGTGACCAGCTCAGCGGCCAGCAGACGCGCCTGGGGTTGTCCCTCGTGGTACATGGTGATGTGCGCGTCCCGCCCCTGCCAGCCGTCCGCATCGCGAGTCAGCGCCTCCAGCTTCACCTCCCACCGGGGCCGCCCGGCGGCGTCATACACTGTAAGCCAAGGCGCGTCCAGGTGGGCATCTTGCCCGAAGGCAAGGAGCGAAACGAACAGCGCGATGATCACACACATGCTCGCACGAACTCCCGAAACAGGGGATGGGGAAGCAGCGGGCGGGAGGTAAACTCAGGATGAAACTGCACTCCCACATACCACGGGTGATCGACAAGTTCCACCGCCTCCACCAAGCGCCCATCGGGGGAGATACCGCTGAGTTTCATCCCCGCCCGGCGGAATTCCTCCATATACTGCGGGTTGAACTCGTAGCGATGTCGATGGCGCTCCACGATCAACTCACGGCCATAAGCGGCCCGCATGCGGGACCCCTCCTCCAACCGGGCCGGGTACTCCCCAAGGCGCATGGTCCCCCCCTTGATCTCCACCCCCCCTTGCTCGGGCAGAAGATCGATCACAGGATACGCCCCTTGAGGAGAGAACTCCGTGGACACAGCGCCACTCCAGCCCAGCACGGACCGGGAAAAGGCGATCACCGCACATTGCATTCCCAAGCATATTCCAAAGAACGGGACGCGTGCCCGGCGAGCGTAATCTGCGGCGCGCACCTTGCCCTCGATGCCTCGCTCCCCGAATCCTCCCGGCACGAGGATGCCGTCCAGGCTCTGCAACACGCCCTCGTCCTCTTCCACCGCTACGGAGGGGATCCACGCAAGCTCGACCGCCGTTCCCACCGCCGCTCCGGCATGCCTCAGAGACTCCACAATGCTCATGTATGCGTCATGCGCCTCGACGTACTTTCCGACTATGCCGATGGTGACACGTCCGTTGGGCCGTTTCAGGCGCTGCACGAACTCCTCCCAGGGAGTTAAATCACCGGGACGTGCCCGGAGTCGGAGACGGTGCAGGAGCTTCTCGTCCATCCCCTCGCTTCTCAACACCAGGGGGACCTCGTAGATGCTCTCCACGTCAGTTTCCTGCACCACGTGCGTGACCGCTACGTCACAGAACAACGCAATCTTCTCCCGCAGGCCCGGTGACAGAGGCGTCGGCGTGCGGGCGACGATGATGTCGGGCTGAATCCCCAACGCCCGCAACTCGCGTACCGAGTGCTGCGTGGGTTTGGTCTTCAGCTCGCCTGTGGTGGAGAGCACGGGCACATACGTAAGGTGGACAAAGGCAGTGTCCTCCCGGGGCAGCTCATCGCGCATCTGCCGTAGAGCCTCCAGGTAGGGCAAACCCTCGATGTCGCCCACCGTGCCCCCCACCTCCACTATGCTCACCTCAGCGCCGGTAATCTCCTGTGCTCTACGGATCAACCGTTTGATCTCGTCGGTCACATGGGGCACCACCTGCACGGTTTGCCCCAGATAATCACCTCGACGCTCGGCCTGAATGACGTTCCAGTACACCTGCCCTGTCGTGAGATAGTTAGAGGAGGTCAAGTCCTGCTGAGTGAAGCGTTCGTAGTGCCCGATGTCCAGGTCCGTCTCCTGGCCGTCGCCGGTGACGAACACCTCGCCGTGCTCGTAAGGGTTCATCGTGCCCGCATCTACGTTTATGTACGGATCAGCCTTCTGCAGAGTGACTTTGAGGCCGCTGGAGCGAAGGATCCCCCCCAAGGAGGCTGTGACAACCCCCTTGCCAAGGCCAGATACGACGCCGCCCGTTACGAATACAAACTTCCCCACCGTCGCCCGCATTGTACAGCCCCGCCCCGCTGACACAAAGGTCGTTGGCATGCGGCACGGACCCTGGGTATAATGCTGCCTTAGGAGCGTGAGGGGATGAGAATGTTTCTACAGGTGATCTTCTTTCTGAACTCGCTGGCGCTGATGGGGATCATCCTGCTGCAGATGTCCGAACACGCCACTCTTGGCGGAGCGTTTGGGGCGGGGATGTCCAGCACTGTGTTCGGCCGAGACGTAGCCCGGGATCCCAAGAAGACAGCCACAGCGGTGTTGGGCGTGGTTTTCCTCGGTCTGGGGATGATCCTGGCCCTGATCTAAAGTAGGGATTATGCCACTTATCGATATTAGCGATCTGCGGACTTATTTCTACACTGAAGACGGCGTCGTCAAGGCCGTAGACGGCGTCAACTTCTCCATCGACCCTCAGCGCACGCTGGGCGTGGTGGGAGAGTCGGGATGCGGCAAGAGCGTCACCGCACTCACCATCATGGGGTTGGTGCCCATGCCGCCCGGGAAGATCGCCAGCGGGTCCATCCACTTCCAGCGGAACGGGCTCGATCTCGAGCTGACCAAGCTTGACCCAAAGGGCAAGCGTTACCGCTCGATCCGCGGAAAGGAAATGGCCATGATCTTCCAGGAGCCGATGACCTCGTTGAACCCTGTGTTTACCATCGGTTATCAGATAGTCGAGGCCATCACGCTCCATCAGCGCGTATCCAAGCACGCCGCGCGGCAAAAGGCCATCGACATGCTGCGCCAGGTGGGGATCCCGTTGCCCGAGCAGCGAGTGAACGAGTATCCTCACCAGCTTTCCGGCGGTATGCGCCAGCGGGCGATGATTGCCATGGCCTTGTCCTGCAACCCGGCGTTGCTCATCGCCGACGAGCCAACGACAGCGCTGGACGTGACCATTCAGGCGCAGGTGCTCGACCTGATGCGCTCGCTGCAACAGCAATTCAACACGGCCATTATGTTCATCACCCACAACCTGGGAGTGGTGGCCGAGCTGTGTGAAGACGTGGTAGTGATGTACCTAGGGAAAGCGGTGGAACATGCGCCTGTCAGGCCGCTGTTCCACGACCCGAAACACCCCTACACACAGGGGTTGTTGAAGTCCATCCCCTCGTTGGCCAGCACGAAGAAGAGGCTCGATCCGATCACAGGGGTGGTGCCGGATCCGCTGGATATGCCGCAGGGCTGCCCGTTCCACCCCCGCTGTCCACACGTGATGGAGGTTTGCCAACAGGAAATGCCGCCGCTCATCGAGGTGGTCCCCGAGCACGCCGCGGCCTGTTGGCTACATTCAGCAATGGAGAACCATGCCAACTGAGACGACCTTGAAGGTAGGCGAGAATGTGCTGCTGGAGGTCACGGGGCTGAAGAAGTTCTTCCCCGTGCGCAAGGGAGTGTTCCGCAGAGTAGCGGGCTGGGTGAAGGCCGTTGACGACGTCAGCCTGTTCGTTTGCGACGGCGAAACGCTGGGACTGGTGGGCGAATCCGGCTGCGGGAAGACCACCTGCGGCCGCACCATCCTCAGGCTGATCGAGCCCACCGGAGGACGCGTCTTGTTCCACGCCAAGCGGATGGACCGTGTAGTGGACGTGGCCTCGTTGAGCAAGCGGGAGATGAAGAGCCTGCGGCGCGAGATGCAGATCATCTTCCAGGACCCCTACTCCTCCCTCAACCCGCGGATGACGGTGGGTGATATCGTGGGCGAGCCCTTGATCGTGCACCACGTGTCCCGGGGGCGGGAGAAGGAAGACCGGGTGCGGGAGCTCCTCCAGGCGGTGGGCCTGAAGGGAGATCACATGCGCCGCTACCCCCACGAGTTCTCCGGGGGGCAACGGCAGCGCATCGGCATCGCGCGTGCCTTGGCCTTGGACCCACGGCTCATCATCTGTGACGAGCCGGTGTCCGCCTTGGACGTCTCCATCCAAGCGCAGGTTCTGAACTTGCTCGAGGATCTGCAGGAGGAATTCCAGCTCACCTATCTGTTCATCGCCCACGACCTGTCCGTGGTGAAGCACATCTCGGATCGAGTAGCGGTGATGTACCTGGGGAAGATCGTCGAGCTGGCGGCCACCGAGGACATGTTCGCCAAACCCCTCCACCCGTACACGGAGGCCTTGCTGTCCGCAGTCCCCGTACCTGACCCGGACTACGAAGCCGAACGGATCCTCCTACAAGGGGACGTTCCCAGCCCGGTGAACCCGCCCGGAGGCTGCTATTTCCATCCGCGCTGCTCCTACGCGAAGCCCCTGTGCTCGGAAAAGTCTCCGGAGTTTCGCGACCTGGGAGGACTGCACTTTTCGGCATGTCACTTCGCCGACTCGCTGGAGCTGAAGGGCGTCAAAACGGAGTGACGATCCTCCTGGGAACGCGGAACACACACAAGCTGGCCGAGTGTATGCGCATCCTGGGGGAGATACCTGGTGTGGCGTGGACCGATCCCCAACGCTGCCCGTTTCCCGAAGTTATGGAGACGGGCGCTTCCCTCGAAGAGAACGCTCACCTCAAAGCAAAGCAGGCCGCCGAGGCAACGGGCCTGCCCACCTTGGCCGAGGACTCCGGCTTGGAGGTAGCCGCACTGGCTGGCGCGCCTGGTGTTCGCTCGGCCCGCTATGCCGGTGAGGACAAGAATCACCAAGCGAACACCCGCCTCCTCCTCCAGGAGCTACAGGACACCGCGGACCGACGGGCGCAGTTCCGCACAATGGTTGTGTTGGCGCTGCCCGACGGGCGCACGTGGCAAGCGGAGGGCGTGTTGCCGGGGACCATCTCCCGCTCCCCACGCGGACAGGGGGGCTTTGGCTACGATCCCGTCTTTGTGCCGCTGGGGATGCAATCCACTCTTGCTGAGCTGTCTCCCGAGGAGAAGGACCGCATTTCTCACCGTCGGCGAGCCCTAGAGGCCATCCGCCCCGCGGTGCTCGAGTTGGCAAAAGGGGACAGCTGAACAAGCTGCCCCTCCCTTCTTCGCTACACCTCATCCGGCGGGGGGAGGGAGTCGGTGAACTCCTTCAGTAGTTCGCGCTGCTTGCGCTTGAGCTTCTTGGGGACCGCTACTTTCAGATCCACTACCAGGTCGCCGCGCCGTCGTCCGCGGGGCATCCCTCGCCCCGGGAGGCGCAAGCTGGCTCCAGGAGATGTGCCGGCGGGAATAGTGAGTTCCTCATCTCCGTCCAGCGTGGGAACGCGCACCTTGTCCCCCAACACCAGCTGGCCATAGTGGGCGGGGATCTCCACTCGCAGGTCGGAGCCCTCCCTGCGGAACATGTGGTGCGGCTGAATCTCCACCCTGATGATCAGATCTCCGGGGGGGCCGCCGGCTCGCCCGGCGTTTCCCTCCCCGCGTAGGCGAAGGCGAGCTCCTTCGTCGATGCCGGGGGGTATCTCCACGGCGATCTCGCTGCGCTCACGCGTCCTGCCGTCGCCGCGGCACTTGGGACAAGGGTTCTCCATTGTCTCCCCCACTCCCTGGCACTCCGGGCACTCCCGCACGTTGACAAACGACCCGAGCATGGTGCTCTGCCTGAACTGCACTCTCCCCGCACCACGACAGGTGGGGCAGGTTCGCGAACCGCTCTTCTCTTTGGCCCCGCTCCCGCCACACGAGGAGCAGGTCACATAGCGGGGGACAGAGGCCTTGATCCGCGTGCCGAAGGCGGCGTCCTCCAAGCTGATGCGGATCTTGTACTCCAGATCCTCCCCCCTCCGCGAGCGTCCGGCCTTGTGCTTGGCCCGCGTCCCGCCGCCGTCGGAGAAGAAGAGATCGAAGATCTCGTCGAACGATGACGGTCCGAAGAACTCGGCGAACGTCTCCCGAGCCCGCCGGAAGTCGGTGGGACCGAAGTCGAATCCCTGGGACGGGCCGGCATGACCAAAGCGGTCGTATTGGGCCCGCTTGTCGGGGTCGGAGAGAACCTCGTACGCCTCGGCAATCTCCCGGAACCGCCGCTCGGCCTCGGCCTTATCCCCCTTGAACGCATCGGGGTGATACTGCCGGGCCAAGCGGCGGTACGCCCGCTTGATCTCCTCCGCAGGCGCATCGCGGTTGACCCCTAGGATCTCGTAGTAGTCCTTGGGCACCGGTCACTCACTCCTTCTCGTAGTCGATGTAGTCGGAGCCTTGCTCCCCTTGGCCGCCTTCCTGCTGACCGCCCTCTTCTCCTCCGGACCCGGCCTCCTGACTGTAAGCGGCCTGCGCCACCTCCCCGGCAACTCGCTTCAGAGCTTCGATGGACGAGCGCAGGGATGCCACATCGGCCCGAGAGTCAAGCTTCTGCCGCAGGTCACGGACGGCTGTCTCGATCTCGCCCCGCTTCGCCGAGGGCACTTTGTCGCCCAGGTTCTCCAAGGTCTTCTCCACAGTGTAGATGAGCTGGTCGGCCTCATTTCGCGCCTCGACCTCTTCGGCACGGCGCCGGTCCTCCTCGGCGTGCTCTTCGGCCTCCTTGCGCATCCGCTCGATCTCCTCCTGGGAGAGCCGGGAGGACTCCTTGATAGTGATGGACGAGCTCTTGCCGGTGCCCTTGTCCTTGGCCGTGACCTCGAGGATCCCATCAGTGTTTATAGAGAACGTAACGTCGATCTGCGGCGTCCCCCGCGGCGCCGGCGGCATGTCCGACAGGACAAACCTGCCCAGAGATTTGTTGTCCTGGGCCATCTTTCGCTCTCCCTGCAGCACGTGGATCTCTACCTGAGACTGGTAGTCTTCGGCGGTGGTAAACGTCTTGCTACGCTCCACGGGGATAGTAGTGTTGCGCTCGATGATGGGCGTGGCCACTCCGCCCAAGGTCTCGATGGACAGGGACAGCGGAGTCACGTCCAGGAGCACCACCTCGTCCATTTCCCCGGCCAGAATCGCTGCCTGCACCGCAGCTCCCAGGGCCACTACCTCGTCGGGGTTGATGTCCCTGTTGATCTGGCCCTTGGCGAACCGCTGCGCCACCAGCTGTTGTACCTTGGGAATGCGTGTGCTTCCTCCCACAAGCACGACCTGCTGGATGTCCTCCGGGCTCTTCTTGGCCGCCTGCAGGGTGTTGTCCACGGTGTTCATCGTCCGCTGTAGAAGATCTTCGATCATCCCCTCCAGCCTGGCGCGGGTGAGAGTCTTCTCCAAGTGCTTGGGCCCCGAGGCATCGGCTGTAAGGTAGGGGAGGGAGATCTTGGCCTCCATGCGGCTGGAGAGTTCCTTCTTCGCTGACTCGGCCGCATCACGGAGCCGCTGCAGGGCCGCCGGGTCCTTGCTGAGGTCGATGCCCGTCTCCCCGCGGAACTCCTCCACCAGCCAGTCCATGATCCGGCGATCGAAGTCATCTCCGCCGAGCTGGGTGTCCCCATCGGAGGCGATCACCTCGAAAACTCCTTCCCCCAGCTCCAGAATGGAAACGTCGAACGTGCCTCCGCCCAAGTCGAACACCAGGATCGTCTGCTCCTCTTGCTGGCGGTCGAGCCCGTAGGCCAGTGCTGCAGCTGTGGGCTCGTTGATGATCCGGAGCACCTCCAGCCCGGCGATCTTCCCCGCATCCTTGGTGGCCTGGCGCTGCAAGTTGTTGAAGTAGGCGGGGACGGTGATCACCGCCTTGCGCACTTCGCCACCGAGGAAGCTCTCGGCATCCTGCTTGATCTTCTGGAGGATGTACGCCGAGATCTGCTCCGGAGTGTACTCCTGGCTCTTGCCGTCCTGAGACAGCGCGAACCGCCAGTCGGTGCCCATCTTTCGTTTGACAGACAGTACCACGCGGTCCGAGCTCAACAGCGCTTGCCGCTTGGCAAGCTGTCCCACCAGCACCTCATCTCCGTCGCCGAACACGACCACGGACGGGGTGATCCGCTCCCCCTCAGCATTGGGGAGGATGTCCGGGCGCCCTCCGCGCACCATTGCGGCGCAGGAGTTTGTGGTCCCTAAGTCAATCCCTATTACTCTTTCCTTCGTTTCCGCCATCGTCTTCACCTCCCGTATTCGTTTCTTTTCCGAGGCTGGCCTTCACCTTGGCCGGACGTAACACTTGATCGCCGCGGTACCAGCCCCGCTCGAACTCTTCCAGAATGGTGTCGCGCTCTTCGGGGGCCTCAACGGCGATCAGTACCTCGTGCCGCGCCGGATCGAACTTCTCCCCCCGCGAGCCAAACGCCCGACACCCCTTTCGTTCCAGTGTCTCGGAGAACTGCGCGAATATGCGCTCCATACCCTCAACAAACGCCTGAGCGTCCTCCGCCCGGCGATAGGCGCGAAAGGCCGCGTCCATAGAGTCGTACACCGGCAGAAAATCCACTATCTCCTGATCGGAGACCCGCCTTGCCAGTGCGTTCATGTTTCTGTCCATCTGCTTGCGGTAGTTCTCAAAATCAGCGCGCAGCCGGAGCAACTTGTCCCGCAGTTCCTGAGTCTCCTTCTCTTTCTCCGTCAGCTTCGCCTGCAGATCATTCTCCTGACGCTCCTCTTCCGGCTGCTGTTGTTGCTCCTCCTGGGTATGCTCTTCCATTTCCTGATCGCGCTCGTTCATTGCTCCACCTCCTGAACCCGGTTAGAGAACACCAGGATGGCGTCCAGCCTGCCGGCGACGTACCGTAGCGCGGAAAAGGCCCGCGCATAGTCGAGCCACAGGGGGCCGATGACCCCCAACACACCGCTGTCGCCGAAAAACGATGTGGTGATCACACTGAACTCCGCCAGCTCGTCTACAGTTTCATCGCCCACGTGGGCCAACAGACCGCGCCGGCCCCGGCGCATCATCTCCAATGCGGCAGCAAAGCCGCGTTCATCTTCCAGTACTCTCAGGAGCCCACAGATCCTCTCCAACACGTCCTCTGGTCTCTGATAACGCATTCCTTCCAGAAGCTGGGCGAGCCCCTCCGCGTACAGGCGCCGACGCAGCTCCTTGGCCGACAGCCCCTTGAGCAACTCCACCGCCGCGGACACGGTAGGGTCGTGCCACCCCTCCACGTCCAGGACACCCAGCCGGGAGAGTTCTTCCAGTCGGAGTCCCTGCACTCGGCCAGCCAGAACACGTTCCACTTCGTCCAGCTCTTCGATACCTAGGTCGCGTTCCAGCTCCAACACACGGGACTCCACAACGCCCAATTCGGACAGCACAACCACCAGCACCGTGCCCGGCGCCAGGCGCCGCATCACAAGCCCGCCCAAGCGCAACGTCTCCACCGGAGGAGCCAACACGAACCCCAGCTGGCCGGTCATCGATGCCAGTAACAGGGCCGTCCTCCGCAGGAGATCCGGAAGCTGCTGGGGGGCAATTTCGGGAGGCTCCACCGGAAGCCGCTGCGGCCTCTCCTGCAGCTCGGCGAGTTCCAAGAGCCACTCGGCGAAGAAGCGGTATCCAGCCTTGGTCGGGACTCTCCCCGCCGAGGGGTACGGCTTGAACAGGTATCCGCCTCGTTCCAGCGCGGCCAACTCGTTGCGCACGGTGGCCGAGCTGAACGAGTGCCCGTACTCCTCGATCAGCCCACGAGAGGAGATAGGGCTCAACGTACGGATATACTGGTCTACCACTTCCTTCAGGAGGAGCTCCCGTCGCCCTCGCATTTAGCAATCACCCCAGCTGTTTGCTAATGAATGATAGAGACACTGCTCCTGTAGGTCAAGGCAGTGAGAGGCAGTTCTAGGATCCCCGGCGGCCGCAGCAGCGCTTGTACTTCTTGCCCGAGCCGCACGGGCAGGGATCGTTCCTCCCCGGTTTCGTGGAAGTGGCCTGCTTCGCCCCTCCCCCATGCGTGCCCGACGCGCCCTGGGCGCGGGGCTGGAATGCGGCGGCCGTGGTGGACACGGAGCTCGGCTGAGGCTGGCTCTGCGGCCGGATGTCCAGACGAGGAGAGAGAAGCACTTGCATCGCTTGTTCTTCGCTGCGTACGAGCATCTCCTGAAACAGACGGTGCGCTTCCCGACGGAACTCCACTAGCGGGTTCGTTCCCCCATAGGCGCGCCAGCCGATTCCCTCGCGCACATCGTCCAGCTCCAGAAGGTGCAATCGCCAGTTCTCGTCCAGAGTCTGCAGGAGAACTCTCCGAGCGGCGTTGAGGAAGTGCGGAGCCAGTCTCTCCCGTTGTCGTTCGAGCTGCTCCCGAAATAGCTCCTGGAGGCGCCCCGCCAGATCCTCAGTCGATCTTGCCGCGGCCAGCTCCCCGGCCGCGGGCGCCTGGTCGGCCAGCCGGGTGAGTTCAGCGGACAGCTCCCGGCAGTTCTCCTCGTCGGGGGAACTCCCCGGGGGAAAAAGGCGCTCTACGAGCACTTCCGCGTACTCGTCGGCCATCTGCTGCAACCTCTCCCACACAGGAGCATCGTCGGGCGGCTCCCCGGGGGCGGGGAACAGAAGATCCTCCCGCGACTGGTATATGGTCTCCCGTTGACGCGCCATCACCTCATCGTAGTCAAGCAGGCGCTTTCTGATCTCGAAGTTCCTCTCCTCAACGCGCTTCTGTGCGTTGCGGACCGCCCGGCTGAGGAGATCATGGGTGATGGGCTCCCCTTCCTCCACCCCCAAACGGTCCATGATGGACCCGATACGTTCTCCACCGAAGATGCGCAGCAAGTCGTCCTCGGTGGACAGGAAAAAGCGCGAGCTCCCCGGGTCACCTTGCCGCCCGGTACGTCCGGCAAGCTGGTCGTCGATGCGCCGCGCCTCGTGCCGTTGGCAGCCAATCACGTGCAGGCCGCCCTGGTGGAGCTGATCGCGCCACTCCTCGGCCCGGAAGGGGCGCCCGGTTTCCTCGCACCACTTGCTGATGAGGGATAGCGCCCTCCTGCCGTACTCGGAGTCAGGATCCGCCGGGGTGACGATCTTCTCTCGCTCGTGTTTGGCTTCCTGTCGATAGGCCTCCAGGAGCTGTCCGTAGCGCTCCGACTCCTCGGCAGGGTCTGCCTCCTCCGCTGCCCGATGCTCTGGACCCCCGCCGAGGACGATGTCCGTGCCTCTCCCGGCCATGTTCGTGGCGATGGTGACGGCTCCCGCCCGCCCGGCCTGGGCGATGATGTACGCTTCCCGCTCGTGGTACTTCGCGTTCAGCACCTCGTGCTTGAGCCCTCGCCGCTTGAGCATCTTGGACAGCTGCTCAGAGTCCTCGATGGACGTAGTTCCTATCAACACCGGCCGCTGTTCGCTGTGCAGGGCCTCTACTTCGTCCGCCACCGCCTCGAACTTCGCCTTGCGCGTCCGGTAGATGACGTCCGGCAGGGCCTCCCGGATCAGAGGCCTGTTCGTGGGGATTTGCACAACGTCCAGGCCGTATATTTCCTCGAACTCCTCTTCCTCGGTCTTCGCCGTGCCGGTCATGCCCGCAAGGCCCCCGTACAGCCGGAAGTAGTGCTGCAGCGTAATCTGCGCGAGCGTCTGCGACTCGCGTTGCACGGACAGGTTCTCCTTGGCCTCGATGGCCTGGTGTAGCCCTCCCGAGTAGCGGCGGTCGGGCATCAGCCTCCCCGTGAACTCGTCGACGATCATCACCCTGCCGTCCTTGACGATGTACTCCCGGTCTCGCTTGAAGAACGTGCGCGCACGCAGGGCGGTCTCCAAGTGCTGTCGGGCAGTGACGGCCCGCGGATCGGAGTAATTGTCTATCTTCAGCACCCGCTCTGCCTTGGTGATCCCCTCGTCGGTCAAGGTGAGGCGTTTGTGCTCCTCGTCTACCTCGAAGTCCTCCCCGGGCTTGAACAGCTTGGCCACCCGAGCGAAGTCGCGGAACATGCGCACGGTCTGCTCGGTGGGACCGGAGATGATGAGCGGAGTGCGGGCTTCGTCTACCAGGATATTGTCGATCTCGTCGACGATGGCATAGTCGTGTGTACGTTGCACCTTCTGGTGCGCCCCGATAACCATGTGATCGCGGAGATAGTCGAAGCCAAACTGAGCATTGGTTCCATAGACTATGTCGCAAGCGTAGGCTTCCCTTCGCTGATCGGGGTTCATGTCCTCTTGGATCAACCCCACGGACAGTCCCAATGCTTCGTACACTGGGCCCATCCACTGCCGATCGCGGCGGGCCAGGTAGTCGTTGACCGTCACAATGTGTACCTTGCCCAGGAGCGCGTTGAGATACGCGGGCATAGTGGCCACTAGAGTCTTTCCTTCGCCGGTCTTCATCTCCGCTATGCGCCGCTGGTGAAGAACAATTCCCCCCAGAACTTGCACGTCATAAGGCCGGAGCCCGATCGTGCGATGCGCCACTTCCCGTACCACAGCGAACGTCTCGGGAAGAAGATCGTCTTCCTTCTCTCCCTGCTCCAAACGGACGCGGAACTCGTCTGTCTTGGCGCGGAGCTGTGCGTCCGACAGAGCTCCCGTTCCTTCGGCCAACTCGTTGACCCGCTCCAAAAGGGGGAACAAGCGTCGGAGCCTCTGTTCGTTCGTCTGACCGAACAACCGGTCCACCATGTATCGCAGTGAGGCCATGGACAGAAGTTAAGCGGGAGGGCTCCGCTTCGCAAACGAGAAAGAGCCAGACAACCTTCTCGCCGTGCGGCAGGAGCTGCCTGTTCGCGTTGCTACTGAAGGTACTGTTGGGCCAAATCCCGTGCGCGCCTCAGCTCTTGGTATTCGCTTTGCATGCGGGCGTACTCGTCCATGGGGACCGCCTCCCCCAGGCGCGCTTCCAGGCGCCCCAGGTCTCGCTCGATGATCTCCAGAGCACGGCCGTAGTTGTCCCGAGCCTGTGCACGATCTCCCCTGGCCCGCGCCACATCCCCAAGGAGCATCCACCCCCGCCAGTGCTCCCTATCCAGGGCCACCACTTCCCGGAGGAACTCTTGGGCAACGTCATAGCGTCCCTCGCCTACCTCCAACATCGCCAGGAGATAGCGGGCGTGAATCTCCATGTCCTTCCGCGGGCGCGTGGCCAAGAGCTCCTGGATGAGACCCCGGGCCTCATTCGTCTCCCCCAACTGCATGTGCACCTGGGCCAGGTTCGCATACAGGGGCTCAATCACGTAGCGGCCAAAGCAGTCGCGCAGTGTGTCCCGCGCCGCCTCCAGATCCCCCGCCCGAAGTTGGGCCAGGCCCAGCCAGTACATGTTCACCCGGGGGAAGAAGTCCAGGTCCACTGATCGTTCCAAGAACTCCCGTGCCGCTTGCACGTTGCCCGTTGCCAGTTCCTGGCGCCCGCGGAAGAGGTAGCGATCGGCCATGAGATCGCGCACTGCGAACGCGGAGACCGTCACCCCCAGCACCGCCAGCGCGACGGCCGTCGCCGCCAGAACTTTGCCCCGCAGGGTAACCGTCCACTCCCCCACGGGCCCATAGCGGGGAGAGAAGGCCACCCCCAAGATGGTCACGAACGCCAGGCTGGAGGCGGGCAGCCTCCAGGGGAAGGTCACCGTGGCGTGCACCAGAGTCACGATCAGCCCTCCACCCAACAGGATGAGTTCCAGCCGTCGCTGTGGATCCTCTAGGGTTGCCACCCTCCGCAACCCCAGCCAGACGATGCCCCCCAGCCCCCCCAAGAGCACCAAGAACCCGGCCGTCCCCAACTCGGCGGCCACTTGCACGTACTCGTTGTGCGCCTGAGCGGCGGGGGCAATGGGGAAGTCATACTGCTCACCGCGCGGGGTATCGAGGAACGTCGTCTTGTAGGGCACGAATTCCGCCTTGTACGCGCTGAGCCCGATCCCAAAAACGGGACGGTCCCTCCACATTTCGTACCCTACCCACCAATCGTACGCCCTCACCGCACCCGACTGCCGCGCCCACAGCTGCCGTACGCCCGGAACAGGAGACGTAACAGGGATCAACAGGATGAGCGCGAGCAGTACCAGCACCGCTGTGGGTATCCATGCCCACTTGTGGCGCCTGAGCGTTGTCGCCCAAGCCCACACCACACCACAGCTGCCCAGGAGAGCGGCCCCGGACAGGAACCACCCCCACCCCCCGACGCTGCCCAGCGCGGCCAAGGCGGCCCCGGCGGCAGCAGACCACCACATCCACCGGGCGCCCTTCCCCGGCCACAGCCCCAGGGCAAAGGCCACAAACCCGCTGGCGACACCCAGCCCCAGGCGCACCCCGACCTGGCGCGTGACGAGCATCACCGCCAGGACGAACCCCCCCAAGACCAGCGCCCCCGCCCGGGACCACGTCCGGCGTAGACGTATCAACAGCACCCCGACGGGAAGCACGAGGTACGACAGGAACCCGGCCAGGAACTGCCGGTTTCCCATGCTGGAGATCATCGCCCCCAGGCCCCGCCCAGGGCCGCCGGGAACTGCCCCCGTGTACTGAAGTAGTCCGTATAGTGCCGTGCCCACCCCTCCCAGGAGCAAAGCACCCAGCAGAACAACCACAGCGCTGTCCTCGCGGGCCGTATTCACCACCAGAAGGTAGATGAGTCCAAAGTAGAGGAAGATCGCCGCCGACTGGAGCACCAAGCCGGCTGCAGCGCTACCGCTCACCGAGAGGAAAGATACCGCCAAGAACGCCGGCAGTACCGGGAACAGCAACGTCAGTTCCACTATCCACTCTCGGCGCAGGAGGTTCTCCCCCGCCCACAGGAGCACAAGTACCGACACGAACACCAAGGTGTACACGGTCTTGGTGTACCCGTACTCGGTGTTCCCGGGGAGGAAGAAGATCGGCATGGACAACAGGAAAAACGCCAGCGCCCACAGACGCACTTGCCCCAGCACCAGCCCCGCCCGGGCACGCCCCGACTGTCGTGCGGGGGGTCGCTTGCTAGGCCGGCGTCTTTTCTTTCCCATGGCCAGTTAGTCTAGGCCTTGTCCCAAGGAGAGCGCAACCCCGACACGAGTTCGTGTACACGTTTCCACCCTCCGAGAACGCTGAACAGAGGTAACCCTTCTGCCCACAGAGAGGGCCGCCGGAGCATCTCCTCCAGCAGCGCGCCGGGCCGATCAATGTCCCCCTCCTGCGCCAAAAAGGAGGCTACCCTCGTCCCGCACAGGACCGACAGGACCCCGACCAGCTCCTCCTCGGACAGATCCTCCACCAGGCGACGAACCGCAAGCCCGAAGGAAATCTCCTCCCCGAGCTCCTCCCGCCAGCGCCTCTCGTATTCCCCCAGGTGGTCCGGGCCTCGCGCAGCGCACTGTCCCGCCAGGCGAGCGCAGATCGCCCCGTAGTACAAGCCTCCTCCGCTCAGTGGCTTCACCTGTCCCGCAGCATCCCCGACGAGCAGCACCCCAGGACCGACGGTCTTATCCGGCACTCCCACAGGTATCAGCCCGGCGGTGCGGTCCACCGTCGGCGCGTCCGGGAAGCGGCGGTCCACTAAGCGTTGCAGCAGCCCGGGCCCCTCACGTCCCCGCGGCGTGGCCACGCCTACTCGGCTTCTCCCCGAACCAGCAGGGACCGTCCAGCCGAAACAGCCCGAGGGGAGTTCGCCACCCACGAACAGCTCCACCCGGTCTTGCGGGCCGTCCGCAATAACAACGTGCTGCAGACCGACAAGGAGCCGCGGCGGTGGGGGCAACCCCCCCCACCGCGCCACCCCGCTGCGCGGGCCGTCCGCGCCGACTATCACAGGGGCCTCCACCACTCCTCGGGTGGTGAACAGCCTTCCCGGCTCCCAGCCGGTGGCGGCCACCCCCGCCCGCACGTCCACCCCGGCCGCACGGGCCCGCTGCAGTAGCAACTGGTCGAGACTCCCCCGATCAACTACGAACCCCTTGGGTTTAGAGGAAACCAGCTCCAAACGTGACCCACGCGGGCCATACACCTCCACTCCCCGTATCTCGGCTACAACGTGCCCCTGCGGGAGTTCCAAGGCCTTCATCCCCTGCGGGCCGATCAGTCCCGCGCAGCGAACAGGACGGTTCGGGGCACGTTCTATGAGTACCGTGTGCGCGTTGGCTGCCGCCGCCGCAGCAGCCAACGTCCCGGCCGGCCCGCCGCCCACCACTACAACATCGGCACGTGCCGGCACGTCATCGCCCCCGCGGTCCGCGTGTCCTGTCACGAGCTCTGCCCACTGCCCAGGCGCTCCTTTAGCTCCTCGATCGGTTGCACCGACGACGGGTCTACCCTGTTTCTCAGCGCGAGGTACGCGCTGGTCCAGTCGCCCAGGTACAGTAGCGACAGTAACTGCTCCGCCGGACTCTCCCCCCGCGCCCACACCTCCAGGTGCTGCAGTCCTCTCCGGTCCAGGACCTCTTTGAGAATGTCCACGCGCGCTCGTACCCGCGGGTGATCGAAGGAAGAGCGCAGGAACACCACGCACGCCGACGGCAACAGCGCCTGCGTGAGCTCATAGCCCACGATTTCGTTGTGGCAAAGCTCCGGCAGGTCCGCCCAGAATGCCGGCTGCTTGGCATTCTCGTTGATCTGAGTCTTCCAACGAAACGCGGCCACCGAGGTCAGCGGATCTCCCGCGTATACCAGGGGCACACAGTTGTGCAGGTTCTCGGCTAACTGTTGAGCCACATTCCCCGATCTCCCCGGAGCGAGCTCGCCAGCCATATCTTCCAGGAGCTTCAGCGCCGGACCGACATCGTACCGCAGCACTCCCCAGCCGGAGAACCAGGGCACAGAAGAGAGAAGCAGGTACCCCAAGGCGGCCCGCGGTTGCAGCCCCGAAGGGATTTCCAACCACGGTATTCCCCGCTCCCCACAGAGGCGCGCCAGCTCTCCCCCTGCGGTGATGGCCATCGCCCTGGAAGTCCTCTCCAGCCCCTGGCGAAAGGCAGTCAAGGTTTCCTCAGTGTTCCCCGAGTAGGAGATACCGACCAAGAGCGTGCCCTCGTCCACTGTATGTGGAAGGTCATAGCCGCGGTGCGGGGACACCTCCACCGTGAGCAGACGGGCCAGAAGATCACCCGTAATCCCCGAGCCCCCCATCCCTGCGCACAACACGCGCCTGAAACCGGCCAAGGACTCCGGCGCGTCCGCCGCCTGGCCACGAGCGAGGGCGTCTCGACACTGTACGGGGAAGGCTTCCAATACAGATAGCATCCCCGCTGAATCATGTCCCCGCAGCTCCTCCCAATCGGGGGCCGCGGGGCGGGCCTCTCTGGCGAGCGCCCGAATCTCCTGCGTCCTCCCAAGATCCGCGACCAGCAGCGCGTGCGGAGTATCGACCACTGCGGCGTCCTGCACTCCCAGCGTGGCCACCACTTTTCCCGGAGTCGTCCACACCAAACACCGTGCCGTGTCCTGCCCCACATGCTTCCCCCAGGAGGCCACTTCCCCGACCCCACGCTGCAAAGCCTCCCACACTGCGTGCCAGTCTCCGACGTCGGACCAACCCACGTCAGCGGGGATCATGGCCACATCGCCGGCCTTCTCCATGACTCCGTAGTCCACGGATACGGGGACGATCTCCGCCCAGCGCCGCGCTAGCTCCGGATCCCCGCGGGAAGAGACAAGCTCCGGGGAGAGGTCGTCCAGCACCTTCGCTAGGTCGGGAACGTGACGGTCTATCTCCTCTAGGATGCGGTCCACCCTCCACACGAACACCCCAGAGTTCCAGCTGTACTCTCCCGAGGCCACGTACCGTCGCGCGGTGTCCTGGTCGGGCTTCTCCGCAAAGGCAGCCACTCGAAATACGTCCCGCTCCTCCGACTGCATGAGTTTGGTCCCGCGCCTGAGATAACCGTATCCTGTGGCAGGGAAGGTAGGACGGATCCCCAGCGTCACCAGGTGCCCTTGCGCGGCAGCGCCGAGCGCCGCCCGCAGTACGCGGCGAAACTCCTCCTCCTTGCGCACCAAATGGTCGGCGGGGAGGACGATCATCGCCGCGCGAGGATCGCGGTCGCTCAGATAGGCTGCAGCCAGCCCGATGGCTGGGGCCGTATTACGTCCCTCTGGCTCCACAAGTACCTGTTCTTCGGGGAGGTCCAAGGCTGCACGCATGCGGCCGGCCTGCCCGGCATCGGTGACCAAGTACACCTTTCCCGCAGCCCCTACTACCGGCGCCACCCTCTCGTACGCTGCCCGCAGAAGGCTGCGTCCTTCCCCGCCCAAAGGGAGCAAGGGCTTGGGACACTTCGCACTAGCCACCGGCCACAACCGCTCGCCCCTCCCCCCCGCTAGGATCACCGCGTAACAGTTCACTCCTCCCCTCCCTTCTCCTCGTCGCCTTCTGCGTGCAGTCTCCTCAACTCCTGCTCCACGTGTTCGAGATCCGGGAGTTCTGCGTCCGAGAACTCCTCCAGCTTCCTCGCTGCCGGGAACACCCTCCCCTCAATGGAGCCCACCACCTTGTTGTAGTCGGCAACCACCCGCTGGATTGAGTCCCCAGTGCTCTTCACATGTCGCAGCACAGTCACGAAGCGCCTGTATAGCTCCATGGCCTGGGCTGTGATGTCCCGCGCCTGTTCGGATATATCGTGCTCTTGCCAGCCGAAGGCCACAGCTCTCAGCAGGGCCAACAGGTTGACCGGCGAAGACACCAACACCCGCTGTTCCATGCTGAACTCCAAGAGTCCCGGGTCGGCCTCGAAGGCGCTGGCCAAGTACGCCTCACTGGGGATGAACATGATCACCAGCTCCGGAGTGCGCTCAAACTGCTGCCAGTAGGCCTTCCGCCCCAACTCCTGCATTCTCTGTCGCAAGGAACGCACTGATGAATCTAAAAGGCGCCGCCGCTCCTCTTCCTGGGTGGCCTCCGCCGCCTTCAAATAGCTTTCCATAGGAGCCTTGGCGTCGACGGGGACAACCCCTCCCCCGGGAAGGTGGATGATCATGTCCGGGCGTCCCTCGTCGGTGCTGGTTTGTTCAGCGAAATCCACGTGCCGGATCATCCCCGCCAGCTCCACCACCCGCCGGAGCTGGAACTCCCCCCACCTTCCCCGGACGGAGGACGCCTTGAGGGCCTGGGACAGGGTGATGGTGGTCGACTGCAACTGCCGCTGTGCCTCCCCCAACTGCCGAAGGTGCTCCTCTAATCCCTTGTACGCCCCTTCTCTACGCTGTTCCAACTGTCGAACCTGCTGGTCCAGCGTGTGCAGCGTCTTCTCCAAAGGCTGCACCAATCCCTTGAGCTCTTCCTTGTGCGTGGACCAGTCGCCCCGTACTTGGGAGAGCATCGCCGACAGCTGCTCTCGAGCTCGCTTGAGGAAGTCGTCGGCGTTGGACTGCAGCGCCTCGCTGGCCAAGGCCTGGAAAGCCTCACGAAGCTGGGCCTCGCGCCGTTCGCTCCACTGGAGCTTCTCCGCGTCGGCGCGTCTGGCCTGGGAAGCTTCGGCAAGCTGTACCCGCAGCTCCCCCTCTCTTCGCGAGAGGTGTGCTCGCGCAAGCAGGTACCCCACGGCCACTCCCAGCAATACCCCGACTGCCAATAGCACAAGCTCCACGGCACTCAGCTCCTCGTCGCCAGTCTACCTGTCCCGACCGGCACCCACCAACTCCACTGCGGCTCCATCGCCCGTGCACGAGCCGCCCACAGGAGGAGACCTACACTCGACACATGGAGGGATGGGTGGCGATGTGGGACTCAGCGATCGGCCACGGTTTCCTCATGGGAGTGGGTTGGCTCTTGGCCATGCTCATAGTGGGCGGAGTCGTCTATGCGGCGGTGCGCCTCGCCCTTCGCCACACCGTGCTCCACATCGAGCAGCACGTGGAAGACGCTGTGCAAGGAAGGGGGCGCCGCCGGCCCCCCTCTGAGTAACAGCGCAGGCACGTCCGGGTACAAGGAGCCCTGAGACACCGCCGGGGACGGCTCTTGCACCCGGTGCCGACAAGCCTCACACGTTCGGCGGCTGAGAGATATGTCCTTGCTTCATCAGAATCTCCGTCTCCTGCCGCGCGTGCTTGATCACCTGTGCCGCCCGCTCCTCGAGTTGGCTCTTGGAGAGTTCCCGGCGGGCTACTCCCTGCTCGATGGCCTTCAGGGCCACATCCACTGCTACGTTGATGTACACCTCCCACTCCATCATCGTGGGGACGATGTACGTTTCCGACAGGCCCTTCTCTTCGGCGGTGCGGGCGATGGCTTCAGCGGCGGCGATGGCCATCTCATCGGTAATAGTGCGGGCGAACACGTCGAGCGTCCCGCGGAAGATTCCCGGGAAACCAAGGGAGTTGTTGATCTGATTGGCGAAGTCGGAGCGTCCAGTGCCGATGACCCTCGCCCCCGCCTCCTCCGCCTCCCAGGGCCAAATTTCGGGAACGGGGTTGGCACAGGCGAACACCACCGCGTCCTTGGCCATGCCTCGAATCCACTCGGGATTGATCACATCGGGACCCGACTTGGAGGCTGCCACACAAACATCCACGCCCTGCAAGGCCTCGGCCATGCCCCCCCTGCGACGCTCGGCGTTGGTACGCTGCGCGTAATCCCACTTGTAGGGATTGTCCTCCTTGCCCCGCTCCAGGTCCTCCCGGCCCGGCTCCAGGATTCCCTTAGAGTCGACCATGATCACGTTGCCGGCGGGAACTCCGTACGTAAGGAGGACCCGCACGAAGGCGATGTTCGCAGCACCAGAACCGATCACAGCGTAGGTGGCCCGCGTGGGATCCTTTCCCACCACTTTCAGCGCGTTCAGCACTCCGGCCAAGGTGATGGAGGCTGTGCCTTGCTGGTCATCGTGCCACACGGGGATATCCATCTCCCGGCGCAGCTCGTCCAGCACGCGGAAACACTTGGGGCTGGCGATGTCCTCCAGGTTCACACCCCCGAACGCCGGTCCGATGAGCTTGACGGTGCGGATGAGTTCGTCGGGGTCCTTGGTGTCCACGGTCACCGGGAACGCATCCACTCCGCCCAAGTACTTGAACAACAGGGCCTTCCCCTCCATCACCGGAAGGGCGGCCTGTGGGCCAATATCCCCCAATCCCAACACGCGCGTCCCGTCGGAGACGACGGCGACAAAGTTCCCCTTGTTGGTGTACTGGAACACTTTCTCCGGGTCCTCGGCTATTTCCCGGCATGGCTGGGCCACTCCAGGCGTGTACCAGATCCCGAAATCCTGGTAGTCGGTGATAGCGCACTTCAGGGCCACGGACACTTTTCCCCGGTAATGAGCGTGCCATGCGGGGGCTTTACGTGCCGGTTCCTTGGCCTTGTTCAACAGCTCCTCTACGCTAGGCTTACGCGGTTCCATGCTCCTCCTCTTTCGTTCACTCGCTCAAGAACTGCGCCTTGGCCCGCTTCATGTTCTCGGCAACCTTGGCGGCAAGCTCGCTGTGCAGGCTACGTCCGTGGGAGTCCATCGTGACCACCAGCGGTCCGAACTTCTCTACCTGAAGAACCCAAATCGCCTCGGGAATACCCAGTTCCTCCAGCCAGTACACTTCCTCCACCTTGCTCACTGCTTGGGCGGCCAACGCTCCCGCCCCGCCGGTGAAGTGGGTGTACACAGCGCCCACCTCTGATAGGGCGGCCAACGTCTTCTCTCCCATGCCCCCCTTCCCCACGATGACCCGGGGATGAAACTTGCGCAGGAAGTCCCCCTCCAGCCCCTCCATGCGCACCGAGGTAGTAGGCCCGCCGGCGAGGAGATCCCACCCCGCGCCGGTTTTGCGCACCACCGGCCCACAGTGGAAGACCGGAATTCCCTCTACCGGAAGCGGCGCCCCGCGTTCGAGCATCATCTCGTGCGCCGCGTCCCGCGCGGTGAACATTCTTCCGGAGACGTAGAATACATCACCAACACGCAGTTCCCGCACGTCGCGCTCAGCGATGGGGGTGGTCAGCACTTTGTCCATCGTTCACCTCCCAGTCCCCCAGTCCCCACAAACCCTAAGGAACCCAAGGAACTCATCCAATCGTCGTTACGCTGCCGTCAGGCCCGATACGCAAGGCCGCTCGTCTATCGGCCCAGCACTGGACAACTATCCCCACGGGGAGAGATGCCGGATGGCGGTGCGCGTACTCCACGTGCACGGCCAGCACTGTCGTTTCCCCACCGAGGCCCATGGGGCCCACTCCAGAGGCGTTGATCAGCCTCTCCAGCTGTTCCTCGAGCCGGGCCACCTCCGGTTCCGGGTGTCGGGTTCCCACGGGCCGCAGCAGGGCCCGCTTGCCCAGCTTCAGCGCCATGTCCGCTCCCCCCCCGATCCCTACGCCGATCACGGTGGGGGGGCAGGGCTTTCCCTCCCGGGACACGACGTGGTCCGCCACTGCCTCCAGGACGCCCTTCATCCCCGCAGACGGGGTGAGCATCTTCAGTGCTGAGCAGTTCTCCGAACCGCCTCCTTTGGGCAGGATGTGCACTTCGGCCTCGTCCCCGTCCACTGGCTCCCACGTCACCGCAGGGATGTACTCCCCTGTGTTGTCCCCCGGGTTGGCCCCAGTGAACGGATGTACCGTGTTCGGCCGTAGGGGGACTGTCTCCGTTGCGCTGCGAGTGGCGGCCTCCAACACCTCCCGGAGCTCCGCGAGCCGGGGAAAGCGCACTCCAAACTTCACAAAGTAAGTCACGGTCCCTGTGTCCTGACAGATGGGCACCGCGCCCTCCCGGGCCACGTTCACGTTCCGCAAAATGGCCTCGAGCTGTACGCGGGCCGGCCCGCTTTCCCTATCGCGGGCAGCCTCCAATGCCCGCACCACGTCCGTCGGCAGTGCTGTGGCCGCCCTGCCCAAGGCCTCACTCACCGCGTTGGTCAGCGTGCCGCTCACCGTCTGCCCCCTTCCAATTCCGCCACCTTGTCCTGGTACATCTCCCAGTAGGTCGGTTCCTCCTCGTCGACGAACTTGCCCACGAGGAAGTCTTTCCCGGGGAGGATTTCCGTGTCCGCAGGATCGGCGCCGTGTTCGATCACGGCGTGCTCCGCGTAGTAGCGCAGTTCGTCGAGGCCCTCGCCGAGCTTGTTGCGCCGCCCGTAGTTCGTGGGGCAGGGGGCGATGATCTCCAGGAAGGCGAACCCTTTACGGACCAGCATCTCCTCGATGGCTCGCTGTAGTCTCCGTACATCCAGGCTCGTCCAGCGGGCTACGTACGGGGCGCCGGCCGAGGCGGCGAGGTATACGAGGTTGAACGGGTGCTCGAAGTTTCCGTACGGGGAGGTGGTGCAGCGACCACCAAGCGGAGTGGTCGGCCCCGCCTGTCCTCCCGTCATCCCGTAGTTCAGGTTGTTCACGCAAATTACGTTGATGTCCAGGTTGCGCCGCGCAGCGTGGATGAAGTGGTTCCCACCGATGGCAAACAGGTCCCCGTCGCCGGAGAACACCACTGCCTTCATATCGGGTTTGGCCAGCTTCAGCCCCGTGGCGAACGGGATCGGCCGGCCGTGTGTCGTATGGTACGAATCCATGCGGACGTAGCCCGCCACTCGGCCCGTGCAGCCGATCCCAGAGATAACTGCAACGGAATCGGGATCCAACCCCAGATTGTCCATCGCGTAGAGAAAACTGGACACGGTCGTCCCCAGGCCACATCCCGCACACCAGATGTGGGGGATGCGGTCGGTCCGCAGGTACTTCTCCATGGGGTGCCGACCCTGAGCGATTTCAGGAGGTGGAGCCTGCTTCTTCTCCTTTACCGGCATCAAATCACTTCCTCTATCCCAGCCAACACTTCTTCGGGCCGGTGTATGCGCCCCCCGGCATGATACACTCCTCCCAGGGGGACTTTGCCCTGCACAGCGCGTTCCACCTCACGCGACATCTGGCCGAGGTTTATCTCCACGGTCACCATCCCCTGCACTCGCTCAGCGAGCGAGCGCACGACCTCATTCGGGAACGGCCACGTGGTGATGAGCCTGAGCAGTCCGGCCTTGATCCCCTTCTTGCGGGCCAGCTCCACGGCTCCCAACGCCACCCGCGCGGAGATGCCGTAGGAGATCACTGCCACGTCCGCGTCTTCCAGGGAGTGCTCTTCCCAAAGTGTGTACTCATCAGGGTAGCGCTTTATCTTCTCACACAGCCGACGCACGAGCCTGTCTTGTGCGTCGGCGGACATGTCCGGGTAGCCGCGTTCGTCGTGGGTCAGCCCGGTGACGTGAATGCGGTACCCTTCGCCGGCGCAGGCCATAGGGGGCACCAAATCCTCATCGGGTTTGTACGGAAGGAATCCCTCCGGGGGAACCTGCGGAGTACGCCGACGAGCTTCCACCACCTCAGCGGGTATCTCCACCTTCTCGTACATGTGCCCCACCACTTCGTCGGTCATGATGAGCACGGGGCTGCGAAACCTCTCGGCCAGGGCGAAGGCGCGCACCGTGAGGTCGAACGCCTCCTGCGGGGAGTACGGGCAGAGGGCGATGAGTTCATAGTGCCCATGAGACCCCCAGCGAGCCTGCATCATGTCCCCCTGGCCCACGGCCGTGGGGAGTCCGGTAGACGGGCCCGCCCGCTGTACGTTGGCCACTACGCACGGTGTCTCAGTCATAACAGCCAGTCCCAGATTCTCCATCATCAGGGAGAAGCCGGGGCCGGAGGTGGCCGTCATCGCCTTGTCTCCCCCCCACGCCGCCCCGACCACGGCGGCCATAGCCGCCAGCTCATCCTCCATCTGTATGAACACACCGCCGATACGCGGCAGGCGCGCGGCCAGTCGCTCGGCGATCTCCGACTGCGGGGTGATCGGGTAGGCGGCGAAGAAACGGCAGCCGGCAGCCAGAGCCCCTTCGGCGATGGCCTCGTCCCCGTTCATGAAATGCACGCCGGACAGCACTGCCTTACCCGGCATCCTGATCCTCCTCCTCTTGTTCCTGTCCTTCTTGGTCGGGCTGCTCGGTCCAGATAGCGAAGTCCGGACAGATCAGCTCGCAGAAGCGGCACATGATGCACTCCTCGGGGTCCACGAGCTCCGGGGGGTGGTACCCCTTGACGTTGTAGTGGCTGGCGGCGGAAAGCACGTCTTTGGGGCAGAAATCGATGCAGAAGCCACAGCCCTTGCACAGATCATCCTGCACACAAACCCGCCCTTTGGGCACCTTCCACCGCTTGATCTCGCGTGTCCTGTGCGCGGTCATATCAAGTCCACCACCCGGGCAAGGGTCTTCTTCCCCCTATATTCGGGGAGCAGCGAGGGAGCCTTGCGCACCTCTTCCACTCCCGCCGCCTGCAGATCCTGGGTATACCGCAAGGCGTGTTCGAGGGTGGGCTTCCCCGGCTTGGATCGCTGGGCCCACTTGGCTGCGGCTATCCCGGCGCGCCGGCCGAACACGTTGAAGTCTAGAAGGGAGTTCCCCATCAGCCGGTTCTTCCCGTGAATCCCTCCAGAGACTTCCCCGCCGGCGAACAGACCCGGCACCTGCGTTGCCCCATCTGCGTCTATGACTACCCCGCCGTTCTGGTAGTGCAGCGTGGGATAGGTTAGCACCGGGTCCGCAGACGGGTCGATGTCGAACCGAGCGTACATTCGCCAGATCGCGGACAGCTCCCGGTTGAACGTTCCCTGTCCGTGGATCAGATCGACCATCGGCGTGTCCAGCCAGATCCCGATCATCCCCGTGGGCGTGACGACACCGCGTCCCCGGCCCCCTTGCTCGGGCGAGGAGCACTCGCGGATGAACGCCCCCGACTCCACATCACGCGGCTCAAGCGGGTGCACGAAGAGCTCCCCTTCCACATTCACCGGCTGCGCGCCCATGCCCCGCACTTTCTCCGTGATGAGCAGCCCCACGATCTGCTCGGGGAACGCCGCGCCAGTGGGGTGGTACTGCACCGAGTCCAGGTCCCGCAACCCCGCGCCCGCTCGATAGGCCAACACCAGGCCGTCTGCGGTGGCTCCGTAGTGGTTGGAGGTGGGGAACCCCTGAATGTGCAGTCTCCCCCAACCGCCGGTGGCCAGAACAGTCGCCTTGGCCCGCACCACGCTGTACTCCTCCGTCTCCATGTTCCACAGCACGGCCCCGACGACTTGTCCTTTGTCGTCACTGATCAGCTCTACAACCGGGGAGAACTCGACGGTGGGTATCCCCCGCCCCAGAGCCTCGTCCCGCAGGACGCGCATGATCTCCATCCCCGTGTAGTCCTTGGCCGAGTGCATCCGCTTGCGGGACGTGCCCCCGCCGTGAATGGTCAGCATACGGCCCTCGGGGTCCTTATCGTACATCACTCCCAGCTTCTCATGCCAGCGGAGGACCTCCGGAGCGTCGCTGACCAGCGCCCGCACGAGTTCCGGATCGTTTCCGAAGTGCCCCCCTCCCTGCACGTCCAGGTAGTGAATGGGAGGACTATCGTTCTCCTTGTCTGCCGCCTGGATCCCCCCCTGGGCCATCATGGAGTTGGAATCGCCATGCCTCAACTTGGTAGCAATCAAGATCCGCCCCGCGGGGATCCCCGCTTCATTTGCCCACAGCGCAGCAACAGTCCCCCCGCCGCCGCCGCCGATTACGAGCACGTCGACCTCGTAGTCGGCCTGCCCCAGGTCCACCCTATCCGGGTCGATCAGAGGATACGCTTCCAGGAGGTCCGCCATCTCGTGGGGCACCAACTCCCCTTTGGAAGGACCTACCGCCAACGCCCTCTTGCCCTCTTCCTTGTAGTCGGGGTGGAACTGATCCAGGACTTCCCTCCGCTCCTCCAAAGAGAGGCGCTGGGGCTCCACTCCCATCCGCTGCGGCCGGGTGGCCTCCACCCGCCCGATGGACTCCCGCATGCTGCTGGGATATGCGTCTGCCACCTTCGCCTCCTATTTCTCCACGTCGCGCTTGCGGTAAGCCTCCACCAGCTCGTCTCTCGACATCTGCTGGAGCGTGTCCAGCTCCTGGTCGAAGGTGCCGCTTTCGATCTCTTCCACCCTGGCCGCCAGGTGCCCAGCCTGAGGCGCCCGATAGGCCCCGTACACTCTCCGCGCCAACTGTCCCACGTGGTAGTGCACGATCTCCGCCGGGCAGCGCATCGCACACAACCCACACTGCACACAGTCAAAGGAAAGCTCAGCCACCTGCGCGATATCGCCTCGCAGCGCGGCTTGGATGTAGTCCATCACCTCGAGTTCCTGGGGGCAGGCCCGGCTGCAGGTGTTGCAGGCCACACAACGCGCCACCTCGGGGTACAGAGCTAGAATGAAATTCTCCTCCGGCTCCAACTCTGATAGCTTCCACGGTGCCCTCTCGGCAGGCACCGACGGAATCTGGGCGATGTACATCTCGTCCTCGGCCGTGGTCTGGCAGGCAAGGTCTGCGTACAGCTTGTAATCGCCAGGCCGGCGGAACACTGTCGCGCAGGCGCCACAGAAGCCTCCCCGACAGCCCACCCCCCGCACAAGCCGGTACCCCGCGTACTCCATGGCCTTCATGATCGTCAGGCCGGCGGGAACCTCATAGGCCCGTCCCATTATGTATACACGGATCATCTCTAGCTCGGCGCTCATGCTTTCACCTCCACCGACAGGCCCCGAGCCGCCAGCACCGGCAAGGGATCTATCTCGTGTTCCTCTACAGCGGGATCGCCCCCCAGCGCAAGCGCAAGAAGCTGCGTGAAGTACACACTGGGAACACGCAGATCGCTGGAGCCTCGCGCCTCCGCCAGGCGCGTGTCCAAGTTGTACTGGCACAGGGGGCAGCTAGTTATCATCAACTCCGCACCACCGGCGATTGCCGCCCGCGCGATGTCCACAGCTCGACGGCGGGCAACATCGGGGGAGCTAGCCGTCAGGTATGCTCCACAGCACTCCACGCGCTCCGCGGTGGCCACCGCTTCCGCCCCCAGCGCCGTCAGCAGATCCTCCAACACCGTCGGCCGCTCGGGGTCGTCCACTCCTGCTGCGCGGGGCCTGGTCAACGTACAGCCATAATACGGAGCCACCTTCAGCCCCTGTAGAGGGCGCACCACCCGCTCTTGCACGGCCTCGTAGCCAATCTCATCCCGCAGAAGCTCCAGCAGGTGCACGACGCGCAATCCTCCCCGGTAGTCAGGTTCGTCGTCGAGAAAAGCGTTCACCCTGTCCAAGCGCTCCCGGTCAGCTGTTAGAAACTGCTCGGAGCGCTTCAGGGTGCTGTAGCACATAGAACAAAGAGTGAGCAGCCTCTCCTGGCCCGCGTCTTGGGCTCGGGCAAGCACTCGTGCCGGGCCCACGTGACGCATCAGGTCGTCTGTAGCCAATGAGTAGACAGTCCCGCAACAATTCCAACGTGACATCTCCTGCATCTCCCAATCCAAGGCCGTAAGGGCCTCGCGTGCACCTTTCTCCATACTGCGGGCCTGATCGGCTACTCCGCACCCCGGGTAGTACAAAATGGTGTTCATGGTGTCATCTTCCTGGTGATCCCCACAAGGGCAATCTGCGGCAACCTGCGGGACGCCGCCTCGTCCACTGCGAACGGCGTTCTCCCCTTGCGCAGCGACAGGAGCCGCACCGCCTCCATCACCTTGGCGATGTCCACGCCGCGCGGACAACGCACCTCGCAGGCGAGACACGAGGCGCAGCTCCACGGAGCGCCGGCGTCCAATACCCTCTCATCTCCAATCTGCACAAGGCGCAGCACCTGGCTGGGCAGAAGATCCATGTACTCGGCGAAGGGGCACCCCGCCCCACACTTACCACATTGATAGCAGCGGTAAGGGGACTGCCCCGACAGCTCTTCCACCCGCCGGGCGAAGTCCGCCGACAGCGCAACCTTTGACAATCTCACCTGGTCAGCCATCCCCTCACCTCCTCCACGGCAGCCGGCACGGCCGCCGCAACCCGGGGCGATAGCCCTTCGCCGAATGGCGGATCCGGGGGAACCCCAATGGCCAATGCCCACACCTCGGGGACCTTCAACCCCACATCCGTAGCGTCGCAGCTCGTCTGCGACGCTTCACCACGTCGGAGACAAGCTCCGACGCTACGCTCAGGCTGGTGTAGCGTCGCACCTTGTGTGCGACGCTGATCACCCAGGGCAACGTCGCACCCTGCATCCGAGGTGTCCCCGCCGGACAGGGCCCGCAACATCTCCAAAGCCTGCGTCAGGCTCAGCCCGTGGGCACCTCTCCTCTCCCCACCGAGGGCCTCCCACGCGGACAGGGGCTGCAGGCGAACTTCTCCCGGAGGGAGGGACGGAGCGGCGTCCACAAGGAGGACGCGGGAATACCCGAGCAAGGTTTGCGCAAGATACGCCCCCCCTTGCACCGTCTCCCACACCTCGACGTTCTCCCGGGGAGGCAAAGACCGCACTACGGAGACCCCGACACCGTCGTCCGTGCAGTACGGATTGCCCATGCCTACCACCGCCACGTCAGCGCCGGACGCGCCGCAGGACAGTCCCATCGGGTCCGTACACCTCCACTTGAAGCGGGAGCTCCCCGGGCAGGAAATGAGTGGCACAAGCCAGGCAGGGATCGTAAGCGCGGAAAGCCATTTCCACTCTGTTCAGCAAACGCTCGTCCAGGTCCCCCTGTCGCACAGCAGCCTCGGCCATCGCCTTCACCGACATGCTGATCGGTCCGGCGTTGTGCGTGGTGGCCACTACCAAGTTCACATGCTTCATCAGGCCCTGTTCGTCCAGCTTGTACTCGTGAAACAACGTGCCCCGGGCGGCTTCGATTACCCCGATCCCCTCCCCGGGAGCGGATAGTTTCCCCCGCACATCGCGCCCGGTGAGGCTCTTGTCGAAAGCGAGCGCGTGGGCCGCCTCGGCGGCCTGGACCATCTCCACCAAGCGTGCCCAGTGATAGGCGAACGTGGCGTGCACCGGCCGCTCGTCGAAGTAGTCGAAGAAGCGCTCGAACTCCTCCTGAGCGGCCGGGGTAGCCATTTTCTCGGCCACGTTGAGGCGGGCCAAGGGGCCAACCTGATACAGCCCAGACTCCGACCCTGCCCTGAGCCCGGCCCATCCGAACTGCTTGAGGTACGGGAACTTGACGTAGGTCCACGGCTCGCTGTGCTCCTCGAACAGGGACAATCCCTGGCGGGGGTCCCCCAGGAACAGCTCCTCCCCATCGCAGGAGACAACCCGCAGCTTGCCGTCGTAGAAGTTGGGCGCCAGCTCCTCGTCTACAAGCCCCATGAAGTGCACGGGGAGGCGGGCCTCAGGGGAGAGAAGGAGTGCCTGCAGGCCGGGATCGGGAAGGACCTCCTCATGGAAGAAAGAGATCATGTCCACGGCCAGCTCCTGCATGGCCTTGGTGTACGCCTGTATCTCCTCGACCTTCTCCTCGCTCAACGGCTGGGACACCCCGCCGGGCAGGGCGAATACCGGATGGATGGGGCGTCCTCCCACCAGCTCCAGCAGCTTCTGCGCGCCCGCGCGGACCTTCACCACTCGCTTTCCCAGCTCGGGATAGGCCTGCAGTACGCCCAACACGTTGCGCTGTTCTTTCGGCGTGTCCTCGTCCAGCAGAAGGTCCGGTCCCCCGAGGAACACCAGATGCAGCAGATGGTCGGAGAAAATGTACGTGTTGTAGAACAGCTCCCGCTGCGCCCGCGCTGCTTGGGGCACCTGTGCACCGAATGCGTCGTCCAGCGCCTTGGCCGAGGCTAGGTGATGCGCCTCCGGGCACACCCCACAGATACGCTCGGTGATCTGCGGCATCTCCTCTCCCCGACGCCCCACGCAGAACCTTTCGAAGCCCCGCAGCTCGGGGACTTGGAGGACCGCATCCTGGAGGCCGCCTTGCTCGTCCAAGTACAGGAGGATCTTTCCGTGTCCCTCCAGGCGCGTGATGGGGTCGATGGCAATCCTCTTTGCGCTCATGCGTCTTCTCCTCCCGTCTCGCGCCGCTTCCAAGTCGTGGCCAGAGCGTACTTGTACAAGGTCCCCACCGGATCGACTAGCCCGGCGAGTACCTCGTCCTCTCGCGCGAACGCGTCCTCTCCTTCATCTCCGGCCCGGACCAGAGAAGCCAATGCGGAGATCATGCCCCCAGCCAGGTCCCCCGCCTTACGGGTCGGACCAACACAGCCGGTGCAGGGCATGCCCAAAGCGGGACAAGCGGCCTCGCACCCGCCCCTGGTCACCGGCCCCATGCACACTATCCCTTGGTCCAGAAGGCACCTGTCGGGATCGGGTTCCATCTCGTGCGGGCGCACGAACTTCTCCAAGCGCCGATCTTCCTTCTCCCGCGGGCACTGATCACAGAGCGCCTTCTCCTCAGCAAACACATGGCCAGGGCTCGGCATCTCCCCTCCCAGAAGCGTCTGGAAGAAGAGGCCGATCAGCTGGGCGGGCGGAGGGCACCCGGGCACCACGTAGTCCACAGCAATGACGTCCGCTAGGGGCACTACTCCAGCAGTCAGGGGTGGTGGTGCATCCCCGTTCGCGCTGAAAGAAGGGGATCCCGCGTGCCAGCCTGGACCCAGCGCTGTGGACACGAGCGACTGCGCGGAGTGCAGATTGCCCAGCCCGATGATCCCCCCCAAGTGCGCACAGGCCCCGTAAGCCACCACCAGCTTGGACTTCTCCCGGAGAAGGCGGACCATCTCCACGTTATCTTCAGTGCGCAGGGCACCGTTGATCAGCGCCACGTCGATGCCTCCGGCGGGCAGCGCCTCCACGTCAGCGCGTTTGGCGTCCATGAGCGCGGGCCAGAAAGCTATCTCCACCTGAGACAGGACGTCCACGATTGCCTCCCCTACCTCCAGCGGAGAAACGTCACACCCACCGCAGCCTCCGGTCCAGTACATGGCGATCTTCGGCTTAGCCATGGTTCACCGCCTGTTCCACAGCCTGGGCAATGCGCCCTGCTCGGTCGTCTACCTCTTCCGGGACCCCGAATTCCCCCCGGTTAGGTCCCAACCCACGGATTTCCTCGACGTAGTCACGCACCACCTGGGCAAAGCGAACCCCTTCGGAGGCCGATACCCACACCAGCTTCACCCTTGCCGGATTCACCCCGAGCCCAGCGAGCACATCGCGCAACAGCTCCACCCTGCGACGAGCCTTGTAGTTTCCGGACACGTAGTGGCAGTCTCCCGGATGGCATCCTCCAATGAGCACACCATCAGCGCCCGACCGAAGCGCTTCAATCACCCACGCCGGCTCCACCCGGCCCGAGCAGGGCACGCGAATGGGGATCATGTTCGGGGGGTAGGCCAGGCGGTTCGTCCCCGCCAGGTCCGCCCCGGCATAGGCACACCATCTGCACAGAAAAGCTGCTATCTTCGGCTCGTGCTTCAGCTCAGCCACCGAGCACCTCCGCTTCCTCGTGCTCCTTCAGGGCCGCGTGCAGCATGGCCAGAACCTGGCTGTCGGCCAGGTTTCGCAGGTTCATCGCTCCGCTGGGACAGGCGGCAACGCACGTCCCGCATCCCTCGCACAGCATTTCGTTCACTACAGCGGTGTCTTCAACGGTTATCGCTTCGTACGGGCACTGCGGAGCGCAGATCCCGCAGGCCGAGCACAGGTGTTCGGCCACCTCCGCTATCTCCGGGGAGTGAACGAGTTCAGGAGAACTGAGCAGCATGAGAGCCTTGGCCGCAGCGCCCGACCCTTGGCCCACTGCCTCAGGGATGTCCTTGGGGCCCTGGGCCGCTCCGGCCAGGAACACTCCTGCCGCCAGCGCCTCCAGTGGCCGTAGCTTGGGGTGCGCCTCCTTGAGGAACCCGTGCTCGTCGACGGACACGCGCAGCTTTCTCGCCAGATCGACCACGCCCTGCGAGGGGACGACCGCTTGCGCCAAGACTACCAGATCGGCTGCCACCTCCACCCGGCGCCCGGTGAGGGTGTCCGCACCCCACACCATTACCTTGTCTCCGTCCTGGAACACCTTGGCCACCTTGCCCCGGAGGTAGAGGATCCGCTCCTCCTCCATCACCCTCTGCACGAACTCCTCGTAGCCCTTCCCCCCAGCGCGGATGTCGATGTAGAAGACGTATGCCTGGCCGTCAGGAACTGAGTGGCGGTAGAGAAGCGCATGTTTGGCCGTGTACATGCAGCAGATCTTCGAGCAGTAAGGCTTATACAGCTCCGGGTCCCGCGAGCCGGAGCACTGGATGAACACAACTTCCTTGGGGACCCGACCGTCCGAAGGGCAGCGGATCTCTCCCTGCGTGGGCCCGGAAGCGCTGGCCATCCGTTCGTACTCCAGGCCGGAGATCACGTCTGCTATCTCACCGTAGCCGTACTCGGCCATAGCTGCCTTGGGCAGTGTCTCGTAACCGGTGGCCACAACTATGGCTCCCACCTCTTCCTCGAGAAGCTCGTCCTGCATGTCGTAGTTGATCGCACCGGCCTCGCACGCTTTAGCGCATTCACTGCACCGCAGGGGCTTCAACCCTAAACACGACTGCACATCCAACGTATAAGAAGACGGGATGGCCTGAGGGAAGGGGATGTAGATGCCCGCTCTCTCCGTCAACCCTTCCTCGAACTCATGAGGAACCCGTACGGGACAAGCCTCCACGCAGTCCCCACACAGGTTGCACTTGTCCGGATCCACATAGGTGGCCCCCTTGCGGATTCTTACGTCCCAGTTGCCAACGAACCCTGACACTTCTTCAATTTTCGAGTTGGCAAGAACCCTGATGTTCGGGTGCCGGTCCACCTCGACCATCTTCGGGGTGAGAATGCACTGAGAGCAGTCCAGTGTGGGGAACGTCTCCGAAAGCTGGGCCATGCGCCCCCCTATGGAAGGGGAGCGCTCCACAAGCAGCACTTCGTACCCCGCGTTGGCCACGTCCAGCGCGGCCTGAATTCCTGCTACCCCCCCTCCGATGACCAAGCACTTCGTGGAGTGCCCCATCGTGGACGGCTCCAAGGGGAGATTCCCTCTAACCTTCTCCACCACCGTGGCCAGGATGCGGCTCGCCTTTTCCGTGGCCGCCGCCCCCCGGTGCACCCAGGAGCACTGCTCCCGGATGTTGGCCATCTCCACCAGATACGGGTTGAGCCCTGCCGCTTGGGCCGCGTGACGGAACGTCTCCTCGTGCATCCCCGGTGAACAGGCCGCCACGACAACCCCGTTCAGGCGGTGCTCGCGGATAGCCCGAGCCACCATCTCCTGCCCAGGGTCGGAGCACATGTAATCATAATGTGTGGAGAGCACCACTCCCGGGATACGGGATGCTTCCTCGGTCACCCCCTCCACGTCCACTGTCCCGGCGATGTTGCGCCCGCAGTGGCAGACAAAGACGCCGATTCTAGGCTGCGCCATGCACGGCCTCCTGGGAAACGTGCTCGTATCCAGCATCGAATGCACGCTTGTTCAGGTCCTTGGTGTGCGGGGGGACCGAGCCCAATACCGCGTTGAGCAAAGCGTCCCGGGACACTCCCGGCCACACCGCCGCCAGCGCGCCCAACATGACCACGTTGGCCACAATCTTCCGGCCCAAGGACTCGGCAATACGAGTGGCCGGAACCTTGACCAACTTGACATTGGGTTGCTCCCGGTGCTCAACGAGGTCCTCGTCCAGAAGGAGAATCCCGCCCTCTCGCAGCCGTGAGGAGAACTTCTCGTACGCCTCCTGAGACATAATCACCAGCGCCTCAGGCTGAGTTATGTGGGGATAGTCGACCGGCTCCTCGGAGACTACAACCTCGGCAGCGCAAGCGCCGCCTCGGGCCTCCGGTCCGTAGTTTTGGGTCAACACCGCGTGCTTGCCGTCGTGGATGACAGCAGCGTTACCGGTGATCCTACCCGCAGAAACAATCCCTTGGCCGCCGAATCCCGCAAAGCGGATCTCGTGTCGCATGGTACCGGACAATCTACCCGGCCCAGCAGCACCTCCCCATGACCGCCGTCAGTCAGAGGACTGCGCCCGGTTAGGTTCGCCTCGCGCTGCTGGGGAAGATCACTATCGCGTCACTGGTCATCCGGTCCAGCGTTGGCCGGAGAGCTTCGTAGTCCTGAGAGGTGTATACATGAACCTCGAGGCCCCGCAGAGCCACGATTCGGCGTACTAGCTTGTAGGGATCCTGCAAGGTTTCTTCCTTACACACCACGAGAAGATCGATATCGGACCCCACAGTGTAGTTGCCGCGGGCGTAGGAACCGAACAAGACCACCCTCTCCAACGGCAATGCTGCTGTCAACTCGTCCAGTTTCTGCTGCAGGTGCTCAACCACCTGCGTCCGGCTGAGTCTCGGATAGGATACCTTGACAGAATATGATGATCTTCCCGGCATGCCCGATCAACCTCCTAGCCTCGCCAGGCCTGTACCTCGTGCGCGGCGAGCCTGAGGGGTGAGCGTCGGGATAAAGGGTCGGGATGTAGGCGTCACTCTCGGCGTGGGCGAGGTCCCCCTTAGCTTGGTCCATCCAGTCCCGGCTCCGTTCCACACTACTAGACTACACACGTAACGGTAGGCTTGGCAAGGCGTTCTGGAGATAGTCGTTCAGCGCTGGATGCGCATGTCTCCGCCCGCAAGAAGGCGGTCGCACTCTTCCTTTGTCGCCCAACACAAGTCGCCGGGATTGGTCTGCTTGAGCGCGGAGATCGCCACGCCGTAGCGTACACCCGCCTCGGGCCCGTCCGTGAGCCACCCGTAGAGGAAGCCCCCCGCAAATGCATCGCCCGCGCCCACCCGGTCCACAATCTCGATGTCAAACGCGGGACCATGCACAACTTCGCCACGGGCGTACACCATGGCACTCCACCGATTGCGCCACACGCTCGGCGTCTCGCGCAGCGTGATGGCTACCGCCTGGAGGTCGTACTCCTCTGCCAGCCGCCGAGCTACGTCCTCATAGCCGGGGGCTGTGATCCCAAATACCCGCTCCGTATCCTCCTCAGTGGTGATCAGCACATCTGTAACCTCCATGAGCTCCGTCATCACCTCTTACGCTTCCTCCCGGCTCCACAGCCGAGCTCGGTAGTTCAGGTCTACTAACACGGTGCGCTCGGCTTGCCGCGCCTTGGAACACCTTCGGCCAGTGCACCTGGCCAGGTTGGATGCAAGCCATTGTCGAACCCGCACGGTCATAGAGGACAGAGTTAGGGCGGGGGTTGGCACCAAACTCCACGAAGTAGATGCCTATCCTGCAGTCTTCGACACAAGCGATGCGGTTCGTGTGTTACCGTACAAGAGACATGACCAGCCACACTAAAGGGTCTCATAAATAAGATAACCTCTCAGCTGACAGCTGTATTATAGCCGGCCCCCAAGTAGGCGCCAACCGCTCCTTGCACAGACTACCTTCTGTCCTCCTGTGGGCAACTGTGAACTAAGGTGGATAGGGCACAAAAGGGCTATCGCTCACCCACTGACCGCGTTCCAGACCATGTTGAACGCCCCGTAGAGCATAACCGCCCCGAACAGGCGTCGGAGCATGCCCTGCGGAATGCGCGTTGCAACGTGACTTCCGAGTTGCGCCCCCACGACTATTCCTATGGCCAGCGGGAGCGCGAGATCTGTGCGGAGGTTTCCCTGAAAGGCGTGCTGCGCCATTCCGATGAGGGCAGCCGGTCCCATGACGAACAAGCTCGTGGCCACAGCGGTGATGATGCTCGCCCCCAGCAGCAGGGTGATGGCGGGTACCATCACAATACCCCCTCCGATGCCGAAAAAACCGGAGGCTACTCCGGCAACCAACCCGACAATCACCACGGGCACAGGACGATACACTCTTCGTCCTTCGGGAGTCTCCTGCTGGAAGCGTTTCGCCAGCTCCTTGGGAGATTTCCCCAGCAGCATCAGCGCAGCCACGAACACAAGCAGTACAGCGAACGCCACTGCCAATGCCTCGCTGGAGATGAACTCCGTCAGAAACGCTCCCACCCACGAACCGGCGATCGCAGCCGGTATAAGCATTAACCCAAGCCGGAAATCGACCACCCGTTGACGGCCATACCCAATGGTGCTTGAGATACTGTTCAGGACAATGGCCGCAAGACTTGTTCCCACCGCCACTTGAGTGGCCGAGACGAAGAAGATGGACAAAATGGGCACCATGAAGATCCCCCCGCCCACACCCAGCATGCTGGCGGCAAAGCCAATTCCTACAGCCGCAAAACCTAGAATCATGTAGGCTTGCGCTCGCTTTCAGTGATCACACGCCTGCCCGCGTCGCCATTCCCGCACAGACAACAAACTGGCTGCGGCTCTGCCGGAGTGTCGGGGCAACACGGAAGTCACTCCTTGCAGCGTCAAACGATGGCCTTTTCCGTCTCCTTATCGAACAGGTGCATACGTTCGGTTACGGCCTCCAACGTGATGTCCTGGCCATGCTCGATCGGCAGGTGCGGGTCCAGCTTGGCCACCACATCGTCGCCCGCGCAGTCCGCATACACAATCTGCTCGTCACCCAACGGCTCCCGCACTCGGACCCGTGCCGGGAACTGCATCTCCTCCCGGGGCTGGTGCATCATCTCCGGGGTCCGGACGTCCTCAGGACGGATTCCCATGACGACTTCCTTGCCCGCATAGGCCTTGACCTCGTCCGTAGCTTTGTCCGCGGCGATGGCCAGCTTGAAGCCCTTGCCCTTGACGTACAGCTGGCCATTCTCTTCCTCCACCCGGGCATCCAGGAAGTTCATCGCCGGGGAACCGATGAACCCAGCGACGAACATGTTCGCCGGATGGTCGTAGATAGTCTGCGGCGCTTCATATTGCTGGACCAGGCCGTCCTTCATCACTGCCACACGGTGTCCCAAGGTCATGGCCTCGGTTTGGTCGTGGGTCACGTACACCGTGGTCGTCTTCAGCCTGTCGTGCAGCTCGGAAAGCTCCGCACGCATTCGCACTCGTAGCTTGGCGTCCAGGTTGGAGAGGGGCTCATCGAACAAGAACACCTTTGGATCACGCACGATCGCTCTGCCTAGGGCGACGCGCTGCCGCTGGCCTCCGGAGAGCTCGCGAGGTTTGGAGCGAAGCTTATCTTGAATCCCCAGGAGTTCCGCCGCCTCGCGCACACGACGCTCGATCTCCTTTTTGGCAATCTTCCGTAGCTTCAGGCCGAAGGCCATGTTGTTGTATACATCCATGTGCGGGTAGAGAGCGTAGTTCTGGAACACCATGGCGATATCCCGGTCCTTAGGCGGGACATCGTTGACCAGGCGCTCACCAATATAGATGTCGCCCGTGGTGATGTCCTCCAGCCCGGCCACCATGCGCAGAGTGGTCGTCTTCCCACAGCCCGATGGACCCACCAGAACCACAAACTCCCCGTCCTCGGCCTCCAGGGTCACGTCGTTCACCGCCGTGAAGCTCCCGAACAGCTTGCTCACCTCACGTAGCTTTACCTCCGCCATGAGCTTTCCCCTCCTTGGACCGCCAACTATACCCCATCGCCTCCGACACCTCAGCCGCTCCTTCTACCACCCCATCTACAAATGCGCTGAGCGGATCGCGCTCCAAGCGCGCTTTTCCCACCGATATAGAGATCCCGCCCCCCACGAGCCCCTCGTGGTTGCGGATAGGAGCGCCCACACACACGTTTCCCTCATGAAACTCCTCCATGTCCACAGCGTAGCCCCGCTTGCGCACCTCGCCCAGCTGGTTTTGCAGCTCTTGGGGGTCGGTAATAGTGTAGACGGTTACAGCGGGAAGCTCTCCCGCCGCGCACACTCGGGCGGCTGCGTCTCCGTCGTGGGCGAGGAACACCTTCCCCAACGCGGTGCAGTGCGCAGGCACGCGGCTGCCTACGGGAGAGGAGAGGACAACACCCGGCGTGGCCTCCTCCCGATCGAGGTACAACACCTCGCAGTCATACAGCACGCCCAGATGAGTGTTTGCGGAGAGCTCTCTCGCCAACTTCTTCAACACCGGCTTCGCTTGCTCTCGGATGTCCAGGCTGGCCAGAATGCGGCCCGCCTGGGCGAGGAGCCGCAGCCCAAGACGGTAGCGCTTTGTATGCGAATCACGCTGCAAGTATCCATAACGATGCAGAGTAGTTACTATGGGGTAAATAGTGCCAGCGCGGGTGTCAAGGGCCTCCGCCATCTCGGTCAGAGAGAGCTCCTCTTGCTCGGCGTCGAAAAGGTCCAGCAGACACAGGGCCTTGGCCAGGGAGCTGTTTTGGTACCGATCTCGCGACCCCACGGACGACGTCCCCCCGGGCGCTGAGGAAATGTACAGCAAAATTGGTTCACAACCACCTTCGCGCACCTCACCCACCCCCCACAGGCGGGAAGAACGTCAACGTGTCCCCGTCGGAGAGTTCCTCATCGAGTCCGCCGGAAGTAGCCACATTGCGCCCGTTGACGAAGACGTGAATGTGGTCCCGCAACCGGCCCCCATCGAACACAAGTTCCTGCAACTGCGGCATTCGCCTCCCTAGTTCCTCCAGAGCCCGAGCCACCGTGCTTCCAGCGGTCAACTCCAAAGGCGCGCTAGACCGGCCTGCCGCCTCGCGAAACTCCCCGAACAGCTTGACCAGTACTTGCATCAGCCGAATTATACCGGATGCACTGCAGCCCTTCATCGCCTGTTATGAGACATCTGCTACACATCGATCGAGTTGTCCTCTCCCCTTATGCGGCGGCGGAGGGCGTCCAGGCGGGCCCCGATTCCTTCCTCCCACCCGGACAGGGACGGTCTGTAGTACTCGCGCCCGGCCAGGGAGGGCGGAAGGCTGGACATCTGTGCTACCTTCTCCGACAAGTTGTGCGCGTACTGATAGCCCTCCCCGTAGCCCACTTCCTTCATCATCGGGGTCACGGGGTTCCGCAAGTGTAAGGGAACAGGCTCGTTGGTGGTCTTGGCCACGTCGGCCTTCGCTCGTCCGTAGCCCACGTACAAGGCGTTCGACTTCGGCGCCAAGGAAAGAAAAGCCACCACCTGGGCCAACGCCAGCTCCGCCTCGGGCATGCCCACACGCTCCACCGCGTCAGCGGCGGCAACAGCGAGGGGCAACGCCTGCGGTTCGGCCAGGCCCACGTCCTCCGAGGCCATGCGTACGACGCGCCGGGCCACGTAACGCGGATCCTCTCCGGCCTCCAACATCCGGGCCAACCAGTAGAGCGCACCGTCCACGTCTGAGTTGCGCACGGCCTTGTGCAGCGCGGAGATGACATTGTAGTGCTCCTCTCCTGCACGATCGTACTGCGGGGCCTTGCGTCCGAGGGCCTCGCTCACCTCGGCCAAACCTAGGGAGCCGCTTCCCAAGACCGCCACTACCGTCTCCAGCGCAGAAAGGAGCCGCCGTGCATCTCCATCAGAATGCCGCACCAAGAATCCCCGTGCCTCGTCGGACAGACTGACCTCACCTGCGCACCCCCGCTCGTCGACCAACGCCCTGGCCAGAAGGGTATGCAGGTGCTCCGGCTGCAGCGGCTGAAACACAAACAGCTGGCAGCGAGAGAGAAGTGCGGATCGCAGGGCGAAGGAAGGGTTCTCAGTGGTTGCCCCGACAAAACACACCGAGCCCTCCTCCAAGAACGGAAGAAGAATATCCTGCTGTGCTCGGTTGAAGCGGTGTATCTCATCCAAGAACAGGAGGTCACGGCTCCCGCTACGAAGCCACTCTTGCCGCGAGCCCTGGAGCACTTTGCGCACCTCGGCCACAGTGGTGAGCGCAGCAGAGGCCTGCACAAAGCGGGCCCGTATCCTGTGAGCCACTAGCCGCCCTATGGTGGTCTTCCCCGTCCCCGGAGGCCCCCAGAAGATGAGCGCCCCGACCCTTTCCCTTTCCATGAGCGCCCGCAGCGTGCCCTGTGGGCCTACCAGCTTATCCTGTCCCAACACTTCGTCGAGAGAGCGCGGGCGAAGTCTCTCTGCAAGGGGAGAGTGCGCACCCCACAAGCTGCCCATAGGTGGCTGGTTACCTCCGTTGACCATCGCTAATTCTACACAGGGAAGCTTGTGTCAGCCTTCCTTGACAGGAGCGCGATGCTGTCCGTAATATCGTGCGTACGGCGGGTCGTTAGCTCAACTGGCAGAGCAGCGGACTCTTAATCCGCGGGTTGGGGGTTCGAGTCCTCCACGACCCACCACTAGGGCTTGCGGACTCTACCGGCGAGATGGTGGCATCTGCAAGCTCACTGGTGCGCTGACAAGTGCCCGGGCCGTTAGCTCAGGTGGCAGAGCACCGGCCTTTTAAGCCGGGTGTCGCAGGTTCGAGCCCTGCACGGCCCACCAACTACAGCCTTGCACGCCTGCGCCGAACGCGTAGACTTGCTTGTGCAGTCCCCATCGTCTAGGCAGGCCAAGGACACCGGGCTTTCAATCCGGAGGCGGGGGTTCAAATCCCCCTGGGGACACTTGCAACGTGTAGTGTGCTGCGGCTACACTACCGGGCGAGTAGCTCAGCGGGAGAGCATCCGGCTTACATCCGGAAGGTCAGAGGTTCGATCCCTCTCTCGCCCACTGAGGCATCACACGGGGACGTGGTCTAGGCTGGACAAGGACACCGGATTGTCACTCCGGAGATCGCGGGTTCGAATCCCGTCGTCCCCGCCAGAAGGGCGCGCCGCAAGCGGCTTGTGGCCGCCTGGTCGGCGAGGTAGCTCAGGTGGTAGAGCACGCGGCTGAAAACCGCGGTGTCCCCAGTTCGACTCTGGGCCTCGCCACCAGTGTCCAAGGGTCCACTTAGCGGAGGAGAGTTTGTCCCAAGGCCAATCTTATGGAGCGCACGATCGACGAGATCTGGGAGAACGTAAGAGTCCACCTCTCTGAAGAGGTACCACCCACCAGCTTCGCGGCCTGGTTCTCCGAAGCTAGGCCCTTGGTGATAGACGGGGACGAGTTCATCTTGGAAGTACCCTCGCTGTTCGCCAAAGGCGGCATTGAACGGAAATACAGGGGTCTCCTAGAGAGGCTGTTGGAGGAAGTCACAGGCCACAAGTTGGACCTACGCGTACGCGTGGGAGAGTGGGCTCACAGCCAGCCCCCGGAAGTCCCCGAGGACCCGCGCCTCCCTCGGCGCTACATCGGTTCACAGCCGCTGAATCCAGATTACACGTTCGATTCTTTCGTGCGCGGGAAGAACGTGTATCTGGCACACGCCGCCGCCCAAGCTGTCGCCGACTCCCCAGCCCGCGCTTACAACCCGCTGTTCATCTACGGAGGAGTAGGGCTGGGGAAGACACATCTCCTCCACGCCATCGGAAACCACGTGCTTTCAAAGCCCAGCGGGCTGACCCTGGGCTACACTACGTCGGAGCGGTTCGCCATTGAGCTAATCAACTCTATCGGCTCCAACTCGCAAGAAGCATTCCGCGCGAAGTACCGCAACGTCGACCTCCTGCTCATCGACGATGTCCACTTCCTCAAGAACAAGGAAGGCACTCAAGAGGAGCTCTTCCACACGTTCAACGAGCTATACGGGAACGGAAGACAGATTGTCCTTTCCTCGGACCGGCCTCCTGAAGAACTCCGCGAGCTACAGGAACGACTAGTCTCACGCTTCCGCTGGGGGCTGGTGGCCGATGTGCAGGCGCCGGACTTGGAAACGCGCATTGCTATCTTACGAGAGAAGGCCCGCTGGCGGGGTGTGGAAGTCGAAGATCAGATGTTGGAACTCATTGCTACCCGTATCACCACCAACGTGCGTGACCTTGAGGGTGCTCTGATACGCGTAGTCGCATACGTGGAGCTAGGAGAGGGCCCGCTCACAGATGACGTTCTTGCGGAGATTCTGCCTAAAGAGGAGACTATTCCCCGCCTGACTGTGGACCTCGTCAAAGATGAGGTCGCCCGCCGATACAATGTGTCCCTCGACGACATGGAGGGGCCGTCGCGCAAGCGCGAGGTCACCCAAGCCCGTCAGATCGCCATCTACCTTGCCCGCGAGCTGACGCAAAGCTCCTTCCCTGCACTAGGGCGGGCGTTCGGCGGGCGGGACCACACCACAACGATGCATTCCTACCAGAAAGTGCAGGAGTTGATGCGGCAGATGCCCCTGTTGCGCGGGGAGATCGAGGCGATCAGGGATGAACTACTGGCCCGGTACACTCCATAAGTTTTCCACAGCCCCCTGGGGAAATACCTGTGGATAACTTGCCATGCCCCTGGGGACAGAGCTCGTGCAGATGGGTACAGACGATGTGCATAACACGACCGAAACCCTTTCCCCAACAGATATCCACAGCAAGACGTGCGTATCCACAGGTTTTCCACAGGGGAGTTCACACCCCCCTATTCGCTACACACCGCCAGCACAGTAGTTTTCCACAGGGGACGTGTGTTCTCTACAACAAGGACAACGGTGTTTTATAAAGAAGACGAGTTGCATTGGTTGACTGACCTCGCGCACAGCTGGGGCCTTGCTGAGGCTCTGCGCAAGCAGCAAGCGTTGTTTGCTTGGCGACAAGCTGTTGGACCGCAGCTTGTACGCTGGGCACGGCCGTTGTATGTGTCGCGAGGGGCGCTGCACCTTGCAGTAGGCAGCTATGTCGCCGCTTCGCAGATAAGGCTCCTGGAGCTCAAGCTTGTGGATGCTCTGCAGCGTGTGGCTCCGGACTGTGGTGTGCACCGACTGCAGTTACACATGGAGCCTGAGTCCCCGCGGCACGTCGAGCAATCCGAAGCAAAGGTCACTGCGGATGACTACGCTGCCGCGGATAGGGTGATCCCCTGCAACATCCCCCTACAACTTCGTGAGCGCCTGGTGGCTGCCGCTGCCCGGGCGCAGGCCCAGGAGCGAGTAGTACTGGAGATGGGGGGGCGACGGTGTGCCTCTTGCCGAGTGGCCTTCCTCGGGGAGGGCACTCTGTGTAAGCTGTGCTCTCTTGTGGGGCCGGAAGAGGGTGACTAGACTGACGCCGATGAACATGATAGCTACCACCGTCCTGGCTGTGCGCTGTGAGGATGAGCGGCGGGTGGTCATAGGTTGCGATGGACAGGCGACCATGGAGTCGCGTGTGGTGAAGACCGGGGCACGCAAAGTGCACCTCATCGAGGAAGGGACAGTGGTGGCAGGTTTTGCCGGGGGGACTGCAGATGGACTGGCTCTGCTGGAGCGCCTGGAGGAGAAGCTGAAGTCGCACGGCAACCTGCGGCGCGCGGCTGTGGAGCTGTCCAAGGAGTGGCGGACTGATCGGGTGCTTCGTCGATTGGAATCGGTCTTGGTAGCCGGTTCGAGGGAGGCCTTGCTTCTCATCACCGGCCAGGGAGACGTCCTCGAACCCGACGATGGCTTGGTGGGTATTGGCAGCGGCGGAGGTTATGCATTGGCCGCGGCGCGCGTACTGCGGCGCCAAGCGTCCCTGCCTCTCGAGCAGGTGGTCCGCGAGGCTTTGGCGGTGGCCGCGGAGATCGATGTGTATACGAACGATCAGCTTATTGTGGAGGCGATCTCCTGGTGAATCGTGTGCAAGGACTGACGCCGCGGCAGGTCGTGGAGCGCCTGGATCAGTACATAGTTGGTCAGCATGAGGCCAAGCGGGCGGTAGCTATCGCTTTGCGTAATCGTATGCGGCGGGCGGCGCTTCCCGAAGAGCGGCGGCGCGAGGTGCGCCAGGCGAATATCCTGATGATCGGTCCTACCGGAGTGGGGAAGACGGAGATCGCCCGTCGGCTTGCGCAGATCACCTCCTCGCCGTTTGTGAAGGTGGAGGCCACTAAGTACACCGAGGTCGGTTATGTCGGACGTGATGTCGACAGCATGGTCCGTGATCTTGTGGAGGTATCCATTGATCTTGTTAAGCAACGCGAGGGCCGTCGAGTGGAGGAGAAGGCGGACCGGGTTGTTGAGGACCAGCTGCTCCGCGCGCTCAAGGACGGAGCGACGCAGGGCGAAGGAGGAACCGAACGTCTGGTGCAGCGCCTGCGCGACGGGGAGCTCGATGACCAGTATGTGGAGATCTCTGTGCGTGAGCAGATGTCCCCGCAGATCAACGTGTTCTCTGAGGCGGGGATGGACCAGATGGGGCTCGACTTGTCTCAGCTCTTCTCGGGGTTTCCCCAACCACGCAAGCCCAAGCGGATGACCGTGGCCCGGGCGCGGGAGCTCCTGCGGGAGGAGGCGATCGAGAGCCTGCTGAACATGGAGGAGATCCGGGCCGAAGGCTTACGCCTCGGTCAGGAAGAGGGCCTCATCTTTGTGGATGAGATAGACAAGCTGGCGCTCTCCGGACGAGAGGAGCGGCAGGGACCGGGTGTATCCCGGCAAGGGGTACAACGGGATCTCTTGCCCCTGCTGGAAGGGACAGCTGTGCGCACGCGCCATGGCACGGTGTTCACTGATGGGATGCTGTTCATCGCCGCCGGGGCATTTTCTAAGGCCAAGCCCAGCGACCTGATGCCCGAGTTGCAGGGCAGGCTTCCTGTGCGAGTGGAGCTTGCGGCTCTCAGTGAGGACGACTTCCGCAGGATACTCGTGGAGCCACGTGATGCTCTCACTGTGCAGTTCCGTGAGCTGTTGGCCACGGAGGGCGTAGGGCTCTCGTTCACCGAACAAGCGGTGGCGGAGCTGGCCCGGGTTGCCGCCGAACTCAACCGCTCGCTGGAGGATATCGGTGCCCGCCGGTTGGTGACCGTGGTGGAAAAAGTGTGCGAGGAGATATCTTTCGACGCCCCCGAGCGCGCGGGAACCGCGTTCGAGGTGAAGGCCGACTACGTACAAGCGAAACTGGAGCCCTTGGCTATGGACCTGGACGTGTCCCGGTACATTTTGTAGTCCTCTGGCCGCGCTTGCCGAGCCGGCCGGCTGCGGATAACGTTCCACTCAACTTCTGCGGGAGGTGGACAATGGCCGCTGTGGAGCTTCCTGACGGCGAGGTTGTTGAAGCTCAAGACATGACCGGACTGGAGCTGGCCCAGGCCCAAGGTGTAGACGCAGTGGCCATGGTCGCAGACGGCCAGCTGTGCGACGTGCGGGATCGCCTCCCCGCCACGGGAAGAATCCGCCTGGTCACTGCAGAAGATCCCCTCGCCCTCGAGGTGCTGCGACACAGCGCCGCCCACGTCCTCGCTCACGCCGTCAGGCGCTTGTTCCCGGATGTCAAGCTGGCCATTGGCCCGGCGATCCGTGATGGGTTCTACTACGACTTCGAGTTCCCCGAGCCCCCCCGATCCGAGGATCTGGAGAGGATCGAACAGGAAATGGGGAAGATCGTCAAGGAAGATCTCCCCATTGAGCGCGTAGAGCTGCCCAAGGCGGAGGCGGTTGAGCTCCTCCGCCGCGGAGGGGAGGTGTACAAGCAAGAGCTCCTCGACGATTTACAGCAAAGGGAAATCTCTTTCTACAAGCAAGGGGAGTTCATCGACCTGTGCCGCGGGCCGCACATCCTGAGCACGGGGGGGGTGCGGCACTTCAAGCTCATGGATCTGGCCGGCGCCTACTGGCGGGGAGACGCCGAGCGCACCATGCTCACGCGGATCTACGGCACTGTGTTTCCCAGTCGGGAGGGGCTGAAGGAACATCTTCGGCGCCTGGAAGAGGCGCGACGGCGGGATCACCGTGTTCTGGGGCCGCAGCTGGAGCTCTTTTCCATCAACAACGAGGACATCGGTGCGGGTTTGGTGCTGTGGCATCCGAAAGGGGCCCGGGTGCGGCAGGAACTCGAGGACTTCTGGGTCCGAGAGCACTACCGGCATGGGTACCAGCTTGTGCGCAGTCCGCATATTGGTCGTGCACGGCTGTGGGAGCGTTCGGGACACTTGGAGTTCTATCGCGAGGGCATGTACTCTCCGTTGAACGTCGAGGGTCAGGAGTTCTACCTCAAACCCATGAACTGCCCGTTCCACATCGATATCTACAACTCGCGAACACACTCCTGGCGAGAGCTGCCGGTCCGGTATGCGGAGCTGGGGACAGTCTACCGATATGAACGCTCCGGCGTGTTGCACGGGCTGCTGCGGGTACGCGGATTCACCCAGGACGATGCGCACATCATCTGCCGGCCCGATCAGGTGGAGGAAGAGATACGCTCCACTCTGCGGTTTGCACTGCACATGCTGCGCACCGCTGGGTTCTCTGAGTTCGCTGTCTACCTCTCCACGCGCCCGGCGAAGTTCGTCGGGGAGCCCGAGAGGTGGGATCTGGCCACTGAGGCCCTGCGCCGGGCGGTACAGGCGGAGGAGATGCGCTACGAGGTCAAAGAGGGAGACGGGGCCTTCTACGGCCCGAAGATCGACATTGATGTGGCGGACTCGTTGGGCCGAGCCTGGCAGCTGACTACGATTCAGTTCGACTTCAACCTCCCCGAGAGGTTCGATATGTCCTATACTGGCGAAGATGGACACTTGCACCGACCGTACATGATCCACCGTGCGTTGTACGGGGCGCTGGAGCGGTTCGTGGGGATCCTCATTGAGCACTACGGCGGTGCGTTCCCCCCCTGGCTGGCGCCGGTGCAGGCAGTGGTGTTGCCGGTGACCGAAGAGCAGATCCCCTACAGCGAGGCAGTAGCGGCACAGCTGACCGCCGAGGGCGTGCGCGCCGAGGCCTGGGGCCGGGCGGGCAAGACCCTGCGCTGGCTTATCCGCCAGGCTCAGCTGCAGAAAGTCCCGTACATGCTGGTGGTCGGACCTCGGGAGGCCGAGGAGGGCAAGGTCGCCCTTCGGCTGCGCACCGGTGAGGACCTTGGGCCACAAGAGGTAGAGGAGATCGCGGCCCGGATCGAACAGGCCGCCCGCTCCCGCACTGCCGAGCTCTGACCGGGCCGAGGACGGTAGTAGTTGTGCCCTGTTCAGGTGTGACTTGTTCAGGTAGCTATCTTCGACACCGAGGCCAGTGTCCTCTCCAAGGTAGACGCGTAATCTCGACTCTCCCATGTTGGGGAAAGGTCCACACGGCCGAAGTGCCCATAGCAGGAAAACGGCGTGTATAGTGGTCCACGAAGCTGCAGGTGATCGAGGATGGCCGCGGGGCGGAAGTCAAAAGCCTGCAGTATGGCCTTGCGCACTAACTCGTTGGTCACCGTACCGGTTCCAAACAAGTCCACGTTCACTGCGAGGGGATGGGAGCGGCCGATGGCATAGGCGACCTGTACGGCGCACTCCTCGGCCAGTCCGGCGGCCACTACGTTGACTGCCACGTGGCGTGCCATGTACGAGGCTGACCGATCGACCTTGGTCGGGTCCTTCCCGGAAAAGGCGCCCCCTCCGTGCGAGCCGTACCCTCCGTAGGTGTCCACGATTATCTTGCGGCCAGTCATTCCGGTGTCGGAGGCGGGTCCGCCTACCACAAACCGTCCCGATGTGTTGATGAGCACCTCTGTGTTCTCATCCAACCATCCGTCCAGCACAGGCTCGACCACCAGACGCCTGAGGTCGCGGCGCAAAGTGTCCGTGTCCACGTCTGCGCTGTGCTGTGCGGCCAACAGCACGGTGTGCGCCCGAACGGCCTTCTTGTCCTCGTACTCCACTGTGACCTGGGACTTGCCGTCGGGGCGAAGGTAGGGAAGGGATCCCTCTTTGCGCACCTGGGACAGTTGCTTGGCCAGCTTGTGGGCCATCACTATGGGCAGAGGCATGTACTCCGGGGTCTCCGACGTGGCATAGCCGAACATGATGCCCTGGTCTCCAGCACCCAGCAGATCGTACAGGTCCTGAGAGCCGGCACGCGCCTCTCCGGCGCGGTGCACCGCCTGGGCGATGTCCGGGGACTGCTGCCTGAGAAGCGTAGCCACAGCGCACCTTTCGTGAGAGAGACCGAAAGCGGGATCCGTATACCCGACGTCCTCTATCGCCTGGCGGGCGATCATCTCGGGCTGGAAGTGCGCCGAGGTGGACACCTCACCGCCGACGATGACCAGCCCCTGCATGACGAACGTCTCGCAGGCCACGCGTCCCTCCGGGTCTTGCGCCAGCACACCGTCCAGAACAGCGTCCGAGATGCGATCCGCCAGTTTGTCCGGATGCCCTTCCGTCACCGACTCTGCTGTGATCAGTTTGGTTGTCAATCCCACCTCCTGGGAGCAGATGCACTCTAGCTGCCATGGTAGATCCACCTGCCACACCCCGCAAGCGTGAGCTTCTAGTTTGGAAAAGCCATCCCTCTCCACGTACACTGCCGGCGATGAAGGGACTAGTACTGGCGGGCGGATCGGGCACCAGGCTGCGCCCGTTTACACACTCGCAGCCCAAGCACCTCCTTCCGGTGGGGGGCAAGGCCATCATCGACTACGGTATCGAAGCATTGGCTGCTGCCGGGATTAGGGAAATGGGCGTAGTAGTTGGCGTGGAGACCGACCGACCGTTGCGGGAGCATCTGGCGGACGGGTCCCGCTTCGGGTTGCACCTACACTATATCTTCCAGCCGGAGCCGCGGGGGTTGGCTCACGCTGTCCTCTGCGCTGAAGAGTTCCTGGCTGAGGAACCGTTTTTCCTGTTTCTCGGGGACAATCTGCTCCAGGACCCCCTCGGGGATATGGTGCGGGAGTACTTACGGGAGGGGAAGGGAGCGGTAATCGCTCTCAAGGATGTTCCCAACCCTTCCGACTACGGCGTGGCCGAACTGGACGCAAGCGGAAAGGTCGTCCGTCTTCTGGAGAAACCCGCCCGGCCGCCATCTAGCCTTGCTGTGGTCGGTGCCTACGTGTTCGGGCCGGAGATCGTGGACGCGTGCAGGGAGGTCCGGACTTCGCCCCGTGGAGAGTTGGAGATAACTGACGCCATTCAAGTGTTGATCGATGGCGGCCGGCCGGTCCTGCCCCATCGGCTGAGAGGATGGTGGAAAGACGCGGGGAACCCCGAGCACCTGCTGGAGGCAAACCAGTGCGTGCTGGATGACCTGCAGGGAGAGAGCCGCGGGAAGGCGATGGACTGCGAGCTCACCGGGGAGGTCCTGATCGGCGAGGGGGCCCGCCTGGAGAGGTGCACAGTACAGGGCCCGGTAGTGGTAGGAGAAGGGGCACGCGCCGAACACAGCCGTCTGGGGCCGTACGTTTCTCTGGGAGCGAACTCCTGCGTATTGAGCTGCGCTGTGTGGAAGAGCATCCTTATGGAGGAGGCGCAAGTGGAGGGGCTCGGCGACCTCTCCCATTCCATCCTCGGCCGGCGAGCGAAGGCTTCGGCGAAAGTACCGCAGGGAAAGCTTTCTCTCCTCCTTGGAGACGACTCCCAGGTCTGCCTCGACTGAAGGCGAGAGGTCGGGGAAGGAAGGCGCGAGAACGATGGACAGCAAGCGTGACGAGCACATCCTGGTCACCGGTGGTGCCGGCTACATTGGCAGCCACACCATCAAGCAGCTTCTCCGACAGGGGCGCTCGGTGGTGGCGTTGGACAACCTGTCCGCCGGCCACAAGGAGATGGTGCTGTGCGAGGAGTTCGTGCAGGCCGATCTTACCGACCTCTCTTCGGTGCAGCGGGCGTTCGCCCGCTACCGGATCGGCGCGGTAATCCACTTTGCAGCGCACACTGCCGTGGGGGAGTCGGTGGAGAACCCGGAGAAGTACTATCGGAACAACCTCGTGGGCAGTCTGAACCTACTGCGGGCCATGTTGGAGAGTGATGTGCGGACGATCATCTTCTCCTCCAGCGCCGCGGTGTACGGAGAACCGGAGCGTATACCCATCGGGGAAGAACACCCCACCGCTCCGGTGAACCCGTACGGTCGCTCCAAACTGATGTTCGAACAAGTGCTTTCCGACTGCGGCGCGCCGTATGCCCTGCGGCACGTTTCTTTGCGCTACTTCAACGCCGCCGGCTCGGACGTGGAAGGGGAGATCGGGGAATGGCACGAGCCGGAGAGCCATCTCATTCCGCTCGTCCTGGAGGCCGCTGCGGGGCTCCGGCCGCACATCGAAATCTACGGGACGGATTACCCCACGGAGGACGGCACGGGCGTCCGGGACTACATCCACGTCGACGACTTGGCGCGGGCGCACGTTGCCGCTGTGCAGGCGGTGGAGGACGGCTACGCGGCGCCAGTGTACAACTTGGGAATCGGCCGCGGGTACACGGTACGGCAGGTGATAGAGGCCTGCCGGCGGGTGACGGGGGTGGACATCCCTCTGGCGGAGGGCGCACGGCGGCCTGGGGACCCTCCGGCGTTGGTCGCCGACCCGACCCGCGCCAGAGCCGAACTGGGCTGGGAGCCGGAGTTCACAGAACTGGAGCCGATCGTGGACAGCGCCTGGCGGTGGATGCACAAGAGGGGGTCACAGCTCTGACCCCACTGAACGATGGACTACGAATACCGCGGTTTGATGGCCGAATCTTGGGATCTCCTACGCGGTGACACATCCGAGTGGCCTGATCGAGCCTTCTTTCGATGGGTGATACGCCGTACCGGCCAGCCTGTGTTGGACGCCGGGTGCGGCACGGGGCGGCTGCTCCTCGAGTACCGCCAGCTCATCACTGACGCGCGGGCCGCCCGCGAGGCGGTGCAGCGCTTTCACCGTCATCTTGTTCCGGGGGGGACGATAGCTATGTCCATCATGGACCTGGACAAGGAACTCCACTCCGAGGAATGGTCTCTGGACGCGGAAGCGGCGCGCCCCGATGGCACAGTCGTGCGTCGCTGGACCAGGGGAGGCTACGACCCGAAGCTGCAGCTGGAACATACCGAGAGCCGCTACGACGTTCTGCAAGACGGGAGGGTGACTCACACCGAGTACCATCGCCGTTCGCCCGGAACCCGTTCCTACTCCCTGAGCGAGGCGACCTCCTTACTCGCCGAGGAGGGATTCGGCGAGATCCGCTGCCTGGCGAACTTCACTCTGCGGCCGGCCACCCCCGCCGACCGCCTCTTTTGTCTCCTCGCGCGCTCCCGGGCCTGAGTAGGCAGCCCTTCATCTCGATTTCATACGCATCTGCTAGCCTGCCCGGGCACTAAGAGAGTGCAGACACGCGGAAGAACACCAAAGAAAGGAGGTAGAGATGAGAAAGGCGAAGAGAGTCGGTCTTGTACTGCTGCTTGTTGGACTGGTGGCGTTCGGAGCGTTGGCCGCCACGGAGCGGCTGGGGAACCGGGAACGGGTCTGTGCCTGCGACGGTGACGAAAGCTGTCTCATGGAAGGCGAGCACCAACAGCTGCAGACGATGCAGGCGCTTCGACAGCAGCTTAGAGCCGAGCGGATGGAGGCCGGCGGTGCCGGTCCCCACGGCGCAGGAGGGGGCCGCCAGCTGCGACACGGGGCCTAACAGGCTGAACTGAAGATTCGGCTGAACAAGTGCGCACGGGAGCGGGGGAGACAATCCCCCGCTCCCTCGTCTTAGGAGGCCTCCGACTCGACTGGAGGAGCCAATGCTGAAGAGTTCGCCCCGCGAGGAGTAGAATGGCACATGGTGGGCAAAGGGTGTTCCCCGGAGGAGGCACGCGAAGAGCTCCTTTCCTGCGAGCTCGAGAGGCTGCTGGAGTTTCTGCTGGCCCAGGAGGAACCCCCGGAGAGAGTGATCCTGTTCGGCTCGTTCGCCCAGGGGAGAAAGGACGAGTGGGCGGACCTGGATGTTGTTGTCATCCAGCCGACGGACCTCCCGTTCATCCAGCGGACGCGCAGGCTGCTTCAGGACTTTGATCCGCAAGTGGCTCTGGACGTGCTTGTGTACACCCCGGAGGAGTTCACTGAGCTTACGGAGACGCGGCCTTTCTTCCGCGACGAGATACTGGCCAAGGGGAAGGTGCTCTATGAGCGCGGCTGACCGGTGGTTGCGCTTTGCCAAGGAAGACCTGCGCATGGCCGAGCTGGCCCGCGAGAACGGCCTCCACGCCCAGGCCTGTTTTCACGCCCAACAGGTAGCAGAGAAGGTCCTCAAGGGGTACCTGAAGGGGCAGGGGAAGCAAGTGCCGCGCACGCACAGTATTGTCGACCTGGCGCGTTTGGCGGCCAAGGAGAAGCTGCCGCGTGGTCTTGCGCGGCGCCTGTCGGCGCTGGACGCGTTCTACCTCACCACGCGCTACCCTGATGCCGTCCCCTCGGACAAGGATCGCCCTGGAGAAGGAGAGGCCGACGAAGCGCTGTACTTGGCTCGGGAGGTCTTGCGCTGGGCGCAGGGCACGGGGTAAAGTACCGTCCTCAGAGTCTTCGGGCCTGCTCTTTTCCTTAGTCGACGTGTTCCGTGGGGGTCGTTATGAGTATGTCGCTTGCAGTCAAAACGGAGAACCTTGGGCGCGTGTTCCGCCTCAAAAGAAGGGAAGGGAAGACCCCCCGTGGGGAGCCCGCGCGCAAGGAGGTGGTGGCGCTATCCGGGGTCGACCTGGAGGTGCCCGCTGGAGAGCTGTTCGGCGTCCTGGGCCCAAACGGGGCGGGGAAGACCACCCTGATAAAGGTGCTGAACACCTTGCTCTCGCCGACCTCGGGGCGGGCCAGGGTGGCCGGGGTAGACGTCTGCGAGAACCCGGCCGAGGTGAGGAGACACATCGGCGTGGTCTCCGGCGGGGAGACGAGCGGGTACGGGCTTCTCACAGTAGAAGAGAACCTATGGATGTTCACACAGTTCTATGGCCTCTCCAGCCGCGAGGGCAAGCGCCGTATCGCATATTTGCTGGACATAGTGGGCTTGGCTGACCGGGCGAAGACGAAGATCTACCACCTGTCCACCGGGATGCGGCAGAAGATGAACTTCGCACGCGGGTTCCTCACCGACCCGGAGATTCTGTTCCTCGACGAGCCCACGTTGGGCCTGGACGTGCAGACGTCGCGCCTTCTGCGTGATTTTGTGCGTCGGTGGATGGAGGAGCAGCGAGAGCGGACGATCCTCCTCACCACGCACTATATGCAAGAGGCGGACGAGCTCTGTGGGCGAGTGGCGATCATCGACCAGGGCACGATCCTCGCCTGTGACCGCCCTGCTGCTCTGAAAAGGAAGCTGCAGGGCTCTTCGGCTGTAAGGCTGCAGCTTGTCGGCGTAGAGGACCCTCAGGGGTTGGCTGAGAGGCTGCGGGAACTCGGGGCGCTCACCTTGTCCGAGGTCGACGGGCACCTCGAGGTCGACCTGATCTTGGAGCGCGACAACGCGATCCAGCGGGCGTTGGGGATGGTCGGAGAGAGCGGAGGGGAGATAGTTGGACTACAGAAGCGTGAACCCACGTTGGAGGACGTGTTCATAGCCCTGGTGGGCCGTGGCCTGAGCGGGGAGGGGCGATGAGGCTGAGGCGTGAGGGGGCGTTGTTCCTGCGTACGGTAATCGGCCGTGCCTACCCGCGCATGGTGGGGCTACAGCGGGAGAAGAGCTGGCTAGTGTTCGACGTGCTGCTCCCGCTCCTTCAGGTGAGCGCGTTTGTCTTCATCTACCGGGCGGTGCAAGCGCCGCCGGAGTTCACCGGGTTCGTCGTCCTGGGCGGGGCGATGACCGCCTACTGGATGAACGTGCTGTGGAACATGGCCAGCCAGCTGTACTGGGAGAAGGAGACGGGGAACCTGGAGATCTACATGGTCGCCCCCACCTCGCGGATGGCGATTTTGCTGGGGATGGCCCTGGGAGGGATGGTGGCGACGACGGTGCGGGCTGCCGCGGTGCTCATATTGGGGACGCTCCTCTTTCGCGTGGAGATCGCCCTCACCGACGCCCCCGCGCTGGTAGGGGTGTTCTTGCTCACGCTGGTCGCCCTGTATGGGATGGGAATGCTGCTTAGTTCGCTCTACCTTCTGTTCGGTAGGGAGGCGTGGCACATGTCCAACCTCTTGCAGGAGCCGGTGTATCTCCTTTCCGGGCTGTACTTTCCGGTGCGGTCGCTCGGCGCGTGGGCTGCAGCCGGGGCGTCGCTGATCCCGATGACGCTGGGGCTCGATGCCATGCGCCAGCTCCTTTTTCCGGCGATGACTGACTTTGCGTTCCTTCCAGTGCATTATGAGCTAGCCATTCTCGGGGGGCTGAGCATTCTGTTCGTGGGCGGGGCGCGCTGGGCCCTGGCCTACATGGAGGGCGTCGCCCGCCGGCAGGGACGGCTTACGGTGAGGGGACAATGACACGGTTAGCCGAAGCCTCGCGCAGCTTTCGCACGGCGGCCTGGCTTGGCTGGCAGATCGAGTCCAACTGGACCGATCCGTTCGCCTTTGCCATCTACTCCCTGGCCAAACCTCTTGCCGGGGCGTTGATCCTCATGGTCATGTACGCGGTGGTGGCCACCGGGGGCCTGGATAACCCTTTGTTCCCGCACATCTACGTGGGGAACGCTTTCTACATCTACGTGGGCGCCGTCCTCACCGGGGTCAGCTGGGCGGTGATCGACGACCGGGAGCACTACAAGACGCTGAAGTACGTGTACACGGCGCCGACGAATGTGTTCACGTACCTTCTGGGGCGGGGCGTGGCCAAAGCGGTGATCAGCACGGTGGCTGTGGGGCTGACCCTTATGCTAGGGGTGTTGGCGCTGGGAGTAGAGGTGCCTGCGGGAGCGGTGAACTGGCCTCTCCTATGTGTGGCGCTGCTCTTGGGTGCGGCTGTGATGGCGTTCATGGGGATCTTCCTCGGCGGCGTGTCGCTCGTCATGGCCCGGCACAGCTTCTTCGTGGGGGAGGCGGTGGCCGGCGCGCTGTATCTCCTCTCGGGGGTGGTGTTCCCGGTGGACGTGCTCCCCGGCCCCCTGCAACTCCTCGCCCGGGGCGTCCCGTTCACCTACTGGCTGGAGGCCATGCGGCGGGCACTGCTCGGGGAGGGCGCAAGCGAAGTACTGGGCACGCTCTCAGATGGACAGCTCTTGGGGGTGCTCGCGGGAGCAGCCTTTGGGCTGGGGGCGATCTCTTTCTTTGTGTTCCGCCTGGCCGAGCAGAGGGCCAAGGAGCGCGGGCTCATCGACATGGACACCATGTACTGAGCAAGCCAGGTCAGTGAGTTGCCTTTCTCTATATGTCGCGTGGGCTGTAGATCGTGAGATCAGGAACTCGGACGAAATTCTGATCTGCTGTGGCCAGCGACCCCAGTCCTTCCGCCATCGCCCCGGTAACCGAGTCGTTGACCAGAAGGCCGTGTTGTTTTCTGAAGCGCCAGCTTTTCTTCACCAGGCTGTGCTCCAACGGAAGAACCTCAACGCCCATGTCGAGAACCGCCTCAGTCTGTTGCTGATAGGACGACAACGAGCACACTACGTCAGGCTTGGCTCTCAGTTTCTTCACCAGGTTCCCTGGTATGACCTTGCCTGCAGCTACTGCCTCGACGAGCATGAGCCTGTGCAGCACCTCCAATATGATGTGCACCCCCGTTATCCCAATCAGCTCGCTGCGCTCGCAGCGCTCCAGGAACTCCGAACACTGCGACGAGACCCCTGTGAAGTGGTACACGAAGACGTTGGCGTCGATGAAGATCTCGGTTCCGGCAGGCACAGAGGTGAGCCTAGCCGGCAATGAAGTCGTCCTCCTCCAGGACCTGGCGGACGGTGGAGGCGCTGGCCGGGAGTGCCCCCCGTGTTGCCTGCACCTTACCTGTTGCCTGGCGCCGGGCGAGGTATTGACGCAGGGCATCCTCAAACACTGCGGCTAACGTTCTGTCCTCCCGGGCAGCCAGCAGTTTCGCCTCGCGCAGTAGCTGTTCTTCAAGTGCAGTACCGATCTTGCGCTTCACAAATACCTCCAAGGCAGATCATACTCCCCTGCCGAGCATGTGGCTAGTGAACTAGCTAAACAGCAAGAGAGCTAACAAAAGGGACTGTCCCCCTTGTAGAAATATGCAAAGGTGAGTTCGGCATATTCAAAGCCGGCGACAGTCCCCCTAGGTCGTTGCTAGGAGGCGTTGGACGGCTCGGCGAGCCGGGCCGGCGGTCTTGAGACGGACAAACACGGGTTCGACTTCCTCCCCTTTGGCCAACGCACTCACAGTTCGTTCCAGGTCGGAAATTCTCGTGAGCGACATCGTCGAGCAGAACGGCGGTGGATCGCCCAGGGAGAGCACGGTCTTGTTCGGGTTGGCCTGCGCCAGGCGCTGCACCAGCCTCTGTTCTGTGCCGATGGCAAAGGTGCTGCCGGAAGGTGCCTCCCCCACCCGGCGCACCATGAGCGAGGTCGACCCGAGTTCGTCGGCCAGCCCGGCCACCTCGGGGCGACATTCAGGGTGCACGATGATCCGGGCATCAGGGTGTGCTTGTCGAACCCTGTCCACGTCCTCGGGAAAGAAGCGCACATGGACGTTGCACGCCCCCTGCCAGAGGACCAGCCGAGCGCGGGTGTAGGGCCCAGGCTCAGCTGGGGCGTGCCGCGGGTCCCACACCATGATATCTTTGTCCTCGATGCCCAGGGCCCACGCGGCGTTTCGTCCCAGGTGTTGGTCGGGAACGAACAGGATCCGCTTTCGCTCGTTCAGTGCTGCGCCGAACACCTTCGCTGCGCTGGACGAGGTGCAACAGAGCCCGCCGTGGTTGCCCACGAACTCCTTTACTTCAGCGGTCGAGTTCACATAGGCTACGGGCGTGACCTCTTGCTCTACATCGAGCACCTGGTTGAGTACCTCCCATGCCGTGCGCACATCGGCGAAGCTGGCCTGGTCGGCCAAATGGCAGCCTGCATCCTTGCGGGGGAGATAGACGCTCTGGCCGGGGCTGGCCAGCACTGCGGCGGTTTCCGCCATGAACGTCACCCCGCAGAAGACGAGGTGCTTGGCGCTGGAGTCGGCCGCCTTTCGGGCAAGCTCCAGCGAGTCGCCCACGTGGTCGGACTGTTCCACAATCTCGTCCCGTTGGTAGTGATGTGCCAAGATTAGAAGCTCGCTTCCCAAAGCAGCCCGGGCTTCGGACAGCCGTTCCAGCGCAGTGCTCATGCGATCCACATCTCCAGAGAGAGATCCAACGCCGGCGCCGAGTGGGTCAGT
>PWTL01000002.1 GCA_003562845.1 Candidatus Acetothermia bacterium | reverse complement strand
CCGCCGCACGGTGAAGTGGGAGGAGCGCGATGGAGGAGCGTAGAGCCGTGTACCAGATTCCCGTCGGTCCGGTTCACCCGGCGCTGAAGGAGAACATCCGCTTTGTGTTCGATGTGGAAGGAGAGCGGATCAGAGGCGTGGATATAAAGCCGGGGTTTGTGCACCGCGGAATCGAGTACATGGGGATGCGGCGCAATCTGATACAGGTCCTGTATTTGGCCGAACGGATTTGCGGCATCTGCTCCATCTCGCACCCGATTGTGCTCACCCAGGCGGTGGAACAAGCGGCGGGGATCGAGGTCCCCCCGCGGGCGCAGTACATCCGGGTCATCGTTTCCGAGCTGGAACGCATTCACTCGCACCTTCTGTGGGCGGGGGTGGCGGCCCACGAGTTGGGGTTTGACACCCTGCTCCACCTGTCGTGGAAGGTGCGGGAGAAGGTGATGGACATTCTGGAGGAGCTGACGGGAAACCGGGTGGACTACGCGATCCCCATCTACGGCGGGGTGCGACGGGACATTCCCCCTGAGCAGTACCCCAAAGTGACGGAGATGATCCGCTACTACCGCGGGCTGTTCGAGGAGCTCTCCGATACTTTCCTCCGGGACGCTTCCGTGGAGGCGCGGACCCGCAATGTGGGTCTGCTGACCCCGCAACAGGCCCATGAGCTGTGTGCGGTGGGCCCGGTGGCCCGCGCTTCGGGACTGCGCAAGGACGTGCGGCAAGACTGGCCTTATCTAGTGTATGGGGATTTCGAGCTCTCCGCCCTCACCCCGGAGGACTACGGGGTGGAAGTGCACGGAGACGTGTACGACAGGATCATCGTGCGCCTGCTGGAGGTGGGCCAGTCGTTGGATCTAGTGGAGCAGTGCCTGCGGGAGATGCCCGAGGGCGAGATCACCAGCTTCCCCAAGATCCCGGCGCTCCTTGCGCACTTGAAGAAGGCGGAGGGCGAGGGGATCGGCAGGCACGAGGCCCCTCGGGGCGAGGTCATCCACTATGTGCGACTGGAGGAAGGGGTGGAAGGGCCGGTGGTGTGGAAGGTCAAGGCTCCCACCTACTCCAACCTCATGCCGTGGGCTCCCATGTTCCGCGAGCAGGAGATCGCTGACATCCCCATCATCGCCGCCGCCATCGACCCCTGTATGTGCTGTATGGACCGGATTCACATTGTGCGGAAAGGGACGAGCGAAGAGATGGCCAAAGAGGATCTTCTGCGCTTGTCGTGGGAGAAGACGCGGAGGGTATGCGGATGACTGCGCTGCACTTGGTGTGGCAATCGGCCGTGGTTGTGTTGGGCTCGGGAGTGTTGGGGCTTATGTACAAGGGCCTCGACCGGAAGCTGGCCGCGCGTATGCAAGGCCGTATCGGTCCGCCCTTGCGGCAGCCGTTCTTGGACGTGGGGAAGCTGATGGTAAAAGAGAACGTGGTCCCGCGCGACGCGGTGCCGTGGCTGTTCCACGCGGCGCCGCTTGTGGCGGTAGTCGCTGCGGTGACCGTGCTTTTGTACCTCCCGCTGGGGCCGTACGCGCCGGTGCTCTCGGGGCACGGCGATCTTGTGTTGATTCTGTACCTTCTGGCGGTGCCGGCGGTGGCTATGGCCCTGGGCGGCTTCGCCTCGGGGTCCCCGTTCGCCTCGGTCGGCGCGCAGCGGGAGATCGTGATGATGATGTCCTACGAGTTTCCGCTGGCCATTGTCGTGGTGGGCGTGGTGTGGCGCTTGTCCACGCTGGGCCTCAGCCCGGCTTTCTCCATGGCCACAGTGGCGGCGAACCCGCTGTGGACCCTTGTGGGGCCGCTGGGGGTGCTGGGGTTGGCGCTTTTGCTGTTGTGCTTGCTTGTCGTCACCCCCGCCGAGCTGTCCAAGATCCCGTTCGATATCCCCGAGGCGGAGACGGAGATTGCCGGAGGGTTGATGGTGGAGTACTCGGGGGTCAACCTGGCCCTGTTCTACCTGGCCGACGCGGTGAAGACGGTGGCGATGGGGGCGCTGGTAGTGGCGCTGTTCTTCCCGTACGGGATTGCCGGACCGCTGGGGCTCGGGGGGGCGTGGGGAGCGCTGGTGGACCAGCTGTTCTTCTTCGTCAAGGTGTTCGCCGTGGTTTTCGCCGCTGTGACTACGGTACGGGTGGCCATGGCCCGTCTGAAGGTGGACCAGGTGGCCCGGGGCTTCTGGATCCCGGTCACGGCCGCAGGGCTGGCCGGTCTGGCGCTGCTGGTGTTGGACAAGGTGGTGATGGGATGATCTTGAAGACGCTCTTCTCCCAGCTCCTGACCCGTGCGGTGACCAACCGGTTCCCCGTCAAGTACATGCCGCCCTCGGTGACCGGCCTGCTGGCCAAGGTGACCGCGGGGCGGGCAACTCTCAATCCCCCGGTGCCCGTTCCGCAGGGTTTTCGCGGGAAGATCGCCTACGACCGGGAGAAGTGTATTGGCTGCCAACTGTGCATCCGCGTGTGCCCGGCGCAGGTGATCATGTTCAAGCCGGAGGAGAAGAAGATCCGCATGCACGTGGCCCGGTGCACGTTCTGTGCGCAGTGTGTGGATGTGTGTCCTGTGGACGCGCTGGCCGTGAGCGACGATTTCCTCCTGGCCGATTACGATCGGTTTTCCCCGTCGTTGATTGTGGAGTGAGGGTTCATCCGGAGAGACTGTAGGCGGCGGACCGCCTCCTGTCCGGCGGTGTAGCCCGCGGCGACTGCCTCCTCCACGCGGTGGAAGTCGAGAATCCCTATCTTGCCGACCTCGGGGCGCACGACGATCAGCCTGTCTCCCAGGGTGGTTCGAACCAGATCCAGCTTCACCTGCAGGAGTTCGTTGGCGGTGATGGTGTAGGACTGGAGGATGACTTCCAGCGTTCCCTCCGCCCTCTTCAGGAGGGGCACGGACACGTCCACGGCCAGTACAGTATCCGCTCCCAGGGCGAGGGCCACGTCCGCCGGCAGGTTGTTGACCACTCCGCCGTCGATGAGGTGGCGGCCGTTCCACGGAACAGGCGGGAACACCCCCGGTAAGGCGGCGCTGGCGGCCACTCCCCGGTACACGGGGCCTGAACCGATGACGACCTCCTGCCCGCTGTCCACGTCCGCGGCGACGCAGGCCAAGGGAATGGAGAGATCGGCGAAGTCGGCTCCTTTGCACAACAGGTGCAGGAGCTGGTACAGGCGCAGCAGTCGTGGAGAAGGGTGCTCACGCCACGAGGTCCTGGAGAGCTGTTCCAGGAACGCCCCGCCGATGGTCCGCTCCAGCATCTTCCGGTAAGTCTCCGGCAGGCCGAATATCTCGTGCAGGTCGAGCTCTTGCAGGACCTGCACCAAGCGGGGCATGTCTTGCCCTACGGCGAACATAGCCCCGACCACCGAGCCCATGCTTGTCCCTGTTATAAGCTGCGGGCGTACTCTCGCCTGTTGCAGGGCCATCAGCACCCCCGCGTGGGCGAACCCGCGCGCTCCTCCTCCTCCCAAGGCCAGGCCCAAGCCCCCTTTGTGTGGGCCTCCCGCGGCAGTGTTCACGCCCGCGTAGGCCGCGGCGTCCAGCGGCGGTACAGCCAGTACACTCCCTCCCATGCCGCAGCCAACAGGTAGCCAAGCGCCGTGCACAAGAGGGCGATGAGCACGGCTCCGAGCACCGCCCCCAAGAACAGCCAGTACGCTAGTTTGGCGCGGCTCACGCTCCCTCCTGTTCTCGCCCGAGGTACGCTCTGCGCAGGGCCTCCGCGTCCTCGGGGGACAGGTCTCCCGGTCCGCGAGCGCTTCGGAACCGGCGTGAGCAGTGGTACACGGCGATGCTCGCCGCGGCGGACACGTTGAGGCTGCGCACGAAGCCGTACATGGGTATGGTGAATGTTCCGTCTGCCGTGGCCAGAACGTCGCGGGTGACCCCTTCTCGTTCATTTCCGAACACCAGGGCCAGCGGCGCTGTGCAAGGCACTCTTTCCAGGTCCTGCGCCCGTTGGTCAGGAGTGGCGGCGTATATTCTGTACCCGGCCGCTTGGAGATCCGTTAGGGCGGCCCGCACCCGTCTGTAGCGGTGGATCCGCAGCCACCGTTCTGCGCTCGCCGCCACCTGTGCGGAGAGTTCACAGGGTTCCTCTTCCTCCACGATGTACACGTTCAGGACGCCCATTGCCTCGCAGGTACGTAGGACTGCGGCCGCATTGTGCGGGTTGCCGAAGTTCTCGCAGATTACCGCCAGTGTGCTCAGCCTCCACTGCAACACCTCTTCTGTCTGGCGGGCACGCCTGTCGGTGACCATACGAACCAGTATAGCGGGTATGTGCTGCTTAGCTATAGTAGTTCGTCGTCGTGGACTGCGCTTTCCTCGAGCGCCTCCTCTAGTTCCAGCGGGCGTTCGCTTGTCACCTCGAGCAGCTGGTCACACTCCGGGCACCGCAGGCGGGAGCCGGTGAGGCAAGCGCTTCCGCGCAGTCGGATGTCCATCTCGCATACTGGACACACAGCCTTGGGCACTGTTCCTCCTTTGTCCGACGAGGATTCAGGCTACGTCGACGGCGTGGAGGATGATGCGCACCACCATCAGGATCCACCCTGCTGCCACGAGGATCCAGATGACCTTGCGGGCTGCGGCGACGATGCCGAATACAAAGAGGATCAGCGTCAGAAGGCCCAGATAGCCCAGGGGCGCTTCGATGCCCGGTGGGGGCGTACCCGGCAGAATGAGGTCCACCAGGCGCACGAGCCCTTCTCCGACCCACCCGGCGGCCGTGTGGAAGAAGGTCAGGGCACGATCAGCTATCTTCTGGGTTTCGTCTGCGGTCTGCGCCAGGCCGGGCGCGGAGAAGAACACAGCGGCCACTGTAGCCAACATCCAGTGCATAACGAACCTCCTTGAGGGATTCGTTCCCTCCGGCGCCGTTATAGCACCGCGCCGGGCCTAGAGCAAGGGCGAACCCGCTCAGTCTTGTTCCGCCTCGCCGAGGGCGTCGTCCAGGCGGTCCAACGTGTCCTCGATCTCCTCGAGCAGAGCCTCCAGTTCCTCACGCATTCGGCTGAGCTCCGCCACCAGGGGCTTCATCTTGTCCACCAGCTCTTTCTTGGTGACGTAGGCCATGCTCCCACCTCCTGGGTCGGTATGTATTGTAGGCAGTTGAGTGCCGGCGGGGAAGCGCGATCAGCGGGCTCGGGCCGCGCTGACCTCTCGCTCCACCTGCCAGTTGCGGGCGGGGGCGAGACCGAGGAAGGTCGGCGCAGAGAGAGCTGACTCTACGGGCCACGCCCCGGGCGGGATTTCTCCTCTGACGGCAAGCGCCAGCACCAGAGCGGCGTGCCAGCCGGTGAGCTTCTCCATCGCCAGAAAACCAGTGGCCTCATCATATCGGTCTACAAGGTGCACGCGAGCCTCGGCGGGCCGGCCCCCGCTGCTCCCGCGGGCGCGCACGTGGATGACGCACACGTCGCGGACATCGGGATCCGCGAGTCGAGCCGCAAGCAAGGCCTCCAACACCGCTCTCGGTGCCACAGGTGTCCCGGCGATGTCCAGGGGAGCGGCGGAGAACAACCCTGCGTCGCGCAGTGCCTTGAACGCGGTACAGTGTCCCGGGTAACGGAGGGTCTTGTTCTCCAAGGTTTGCAGCCGACCGGCGAGCGTCCAGGGCATTGTGGACAGCCCTCCCGACGTGACGAACGCCTCCAGCGTGCCCAAGGGCGGAATCTCCACTTCTTCCAGCTCGGACAAAGCCGGGATTTCGGTGACGCCGCCGCCCCGCAGGAAGTAGGCGTGCCCTTCGTACTCGTTGAGCAGTCCGCCGACGTGGAACAGCAGGCTGTAGCCCCACGGGGGGCGGGGGACCTGCGGAAGGCCGCCATCGTAGATGCGGACCTCGTGGGTCTCGTGTAGAAGGTCCATGGCCGCCAAAGCCAAAGTCACGTTCATCCCCGGGCCCATCCCGCAGTCGGGGACAACGCATACGCCAGCCGCACGGGCCTGCTCGTCTCGGGCGAGCTGGCGGCGAACGACCCCTGTGTGTCCTCCCAGATCGACCAAGTGCGTCCTCGTCTCCACGGCAAGGTCGGTCAGAGACTCGTTGTAAGCAAACGGTACCGCCGACAGCATCCCGTCGCTGCGGGCAAGGGCTGCGCCCAGAGCGGCGTGGTCGGCCGCGTCGAGCTGGAGAGGCGAGGCCACCTCTTTGCCCAGGAGCAAGTTCACCCGCTGTGCTCCCTGCCTGGCAACCCCCGCGTTCACATCCAGCAGCGCGATGTGTTCCCCCTCTCCGCGCAGGGCGAGGTCGTAGGCCGCCGCCACCCCTTGCCTTCCTGCACCGATCACCGTGTACCGATAGCCCATCGCTCCTCCTCGGGGCGCATTATAGGTAATGTCCGAGCTTGGTTCCGACGTTTTCTCGTACCTCGTTGGTCGTGGACCGGGCGAGAGGCTAGTATGACGGGCCATGCAGCGCTGGATTCTGCACGTGGATATGGATGCCTTCTTTGCCGCTGTGGAGCGCCTGGACGATCCTTCCCTAGTCGGCCGGCCGGTGATCGTCGGCGGCCTGGGTCCGCGGGGGGTGGTGTCCACGGCTTCGTACGAGGCACGGTCGTTCGGGGTGGGTTCGGCCCAGCCCATGGCCCAAGCGCGGCGGCTGTGCCCGCACGGGGTGTTCCTCTCTCCGCGCCACGGGAGGTACGAAGAGGTGTCGCGGGCTATCCGTTCCTACTTGGCGAAGCATTCCTCTCTGGTGGAGCCTGTCTCCTTGGACGAGGCGTACGTGGATCTATCCGACTGGGAGTCCCCCGAAGATGTGGCCGCCGCAGTGCACCGCGACCTGCCGCGCAAAGTGGGCATTTCTTGTTCGGTGGGGTTGGCAGGGAACAAGCTGCTGGCCAAGCTGGCCTCGGAAGCGGCCAAACCTTCGGGGCTGCGCATCATCCGACCCGAGGATGTGGACGGTTTCCTGCGGCCTCTCTCCGTGGAACGCCTGTGGGGAGTAGGGCCCAAGTCCGCCCGTCGACTGAACGAGCGGGGAGTGCGCACAGTGGGGGACTTGCAGCGAGCGGACGCGGGCGTACTACACACGTGGTTTGGGGCCAAGCTTGGCGGCCAACTATGGCGGCTTTCCCGGGGGGAGGACGACGCACCTGTAGTGCCGGTGCGAGAGGCAAAGAGCTTCTCCCAGGAGGTCACCTACCCGGAGGATGTCCACGATGGAGAGTTGGTGGTGGCCGAACTCAGGCGCCTGGCGTCTGCCGTTTCTTCGCGCCTGGTCGAGGAAAGCTTGCTCGCCCGGGCAGTCCGGTTGAAGGTTCGCTGGTCGGACTTCAGCACCCAAACGCGGCAGGTGAGCTTGGTCGAGCCGACCGATGATCCGGAAGTGGTCGCCGATGAGGTGGTCGCGTTGTGGGAACGGCGTCTGCCGGAAGAAGGAAAGGGAGTACGGCTTGTGGGAGTGGGCCTGGACGGACTGCTTCCGGCGACTTTTCGTCCTCTTTCTCTCTTTGGAAGCAGGCGAACGGCCTGACCATCTGCTAGAATGAGCCCCGCTGACGACTGGGGGTAATGCTCATGCGACACTGGGTGTTGGTTGTTTTGTGTGTGCTGGCGACGGCTGTCGCTGGGTCCGCGCTGAGCCTGTGCGATTACAGGACGCCGGAGACGAACATCGTAGAGCTGAAGAGCTCGTTCAACTACAGGTACTATCGTGATCCGGCCCGTCCCGCGGCGGACATCAACTCGGGCCGGTTCTCGCTGAGCTATTCACACCTGTACGACGCCTCCCTCCTAGGTTTTGAGCTGGTGGGGATGGGAGACTTTGTGCTCTCGGAGTTGGCCCTGGCGAGCATGGATACACAGCTGCGGGGGCGGATGCAAAGGTACTTGAGTGCTGACGATCCCTACTTTGCCTACGGGGCGTTCGAAGGGGTCGTGGCCACGGGATTCGTCCAGCCCGGGCTGGGCTTTGAGACGGGCCTGGGATACGGACGGTTCGCCGATGTGACCCCTCTGGCCAAGGCACTTCGGGCCGAACGGCGCTTGTTGGACATGGGGGCGGTGGCCGCTTCGCTGCCCAACTCCGCTGTGTTGGACATGGCCGAGCAGATCGGTCGTGCGGGGGAGTACGAGGACGTCGCCGAGCTTCTTACAGTCCTCGAGGAGCTGATCTTCGAGGCCGTCGGCAGCAGGCTCAACGCCAAGGCGCTCCTTGCGTTGGAAGACATCATCGTGGATGCGGGCTGGCAACGGTACTGCGGGTGGAACGTGTCCCTGGGCATAGGCTACGAGTTACTGGACCCGCGCGGCGGCGACCGGGACGTCGTTATCACGTTGGCCGGAGACGTGGCTTTGGCCCCCGAGCCCGGCTCCCAGCTGCGCTTGTCCGCCAGCTACTCCATCCCTCCGTACGCCGTGGAGCACAAGTCCTCGGTTCGGCTTGCCGCCTCCTACGATTACCGGTTGAACGACATCACTACTTTCAGTGTGGACTACGTGTTGCGGCAAGACTCCTATTCGGGGGGCAGTTCGGGGTCCCAGTCTGCCACATTCCAGCTGGCGTTCAACTTGGGCGGAGTGGAGGTTTCCTTGCAGTTAGCGTTCGCCAAGCGGGCGCAGGCGGAGGAGTGGACGCAGGACATGGTGTTGTCGGCCGTGGTGCGTCTGTTGTGAGGTGAGCTGCCGGGAAGCGGGCTTCTCGTGCCGGGAAAGGAGTGGGAGCAGGGATGCACTCAATTGTAGCCAAACGACCCCTTGGTCCTGAGATCGCTCAATACGAGGTGGAAGCGCCCCGGGTGGCCCGTACAGCCGCACCGGGGCAATTCGTTGTGCTGCGCCTACATGAACAAGGAGAGAGGATCCCTCTCACCCTGGCCGACTGGGACCCGTCTCGAGGAACGATCACCTTAGTGGTGCAGGCGCTGGGGAAGACCACCCGGGAGATGCACGAGCTTTACGGCGTCGGCGATGTAATCCGTGACGTGGTGGGCCCGCTGGGCGAGCCTTCGGAGGTCGTCGGCGAGGGGACGGTGGTGTGCGTTGCCGGAGGGGTGGGGATCGCTCCAGTGTTCCCCATTGCCCGGGCGCTCAAGGAGGCGGGGGCTCGCGTGGTCGGCATAATCGGGGCACGGTCCAGTGACCTGCTGTTCTGGTTGGAGCGGATGGACGAGGCCACCCACGAGCTGGTTGTGACTACCGATGATGGAAGCACGGGACGAAAAGGGCTTGTCACTGAGCCGCTGGCGGAGATATTGGCCGCGCGCCAGGTGGCCCGGGTGTGGGCGGTGGGCCCTGCAGTGATGATGAAGTTCTGTGCGGCCACGGCGAGCGCCGCCGGGGTGCCGATCACCGTGTCCTTGAACCCGATCATGGTCGACGGCACGGGAATGTGCGGTGCGTGCCGGGTAGAGGTCGGCGAGCACGTACGCTTCGCCTGTGTGGACGGGCCGGAATTTCCGGGAGAGGAAGTCAACTGGGATCTTCTCTTGGAGCGGCTGGCCGCTTATCAGGAAGAGGAGCGCTGTGCTTTGGACAAGTACCGGCGTATGGTGCAGGAGGCCACCCGATGATCCGGGAGGCGCAGGTCCCCATGCGCGAACAGGATCCCGGGTCGCGAGTGCACAACTTCTCCGAGGTCCCCTTGGGCTACAGCGAGGAGGAAGCACGCCAGGAGGCGGGGCGCTGTTTGAAGTGCAAGACGGCCCCGTGCGTCCGAGGGTGTCCGGTAGAAGTGGATATCCCCGAGTTCATCGGGCACGTGGAAACAGGGGACTTTCGCGCCGCGGCGGCCACCATCAAACGCACCAACAACCTGCCCGCTGTGTGCGGGCGCGTTTGTCCGCAGGAGGTCCAGTGTCAGGGAGTGTGTACGTTGGGGAAGAAGTTCGAGCCCTGCGGGATCGGGCGATTGGAGCGCTTCGTGGCCGACTGGGAGCTCGAGCACGGTATACAGAGCGTTGAACCGCCACCTCCCACCGGGCGCCGGGTGGCGGTTGTGGGCTCCGGTCCAGCGGGACTCACCTGTGCCGCCGACCTGCGCCTGCTGGGGCACGAGGTGACCGTGTTCGAGGCCCTGCACGAGCCCGGCGGGGTGCTGATGTACGGCATTCCCGAGTTCCGCCTGCCCAAGGCCGTGGTGGCGCAGGAGGTGGAAGGGCTGCGCCGCTTGGGAGTGGGGATCGAGACCAATGTGGTGGTAGGGAAGACAGTCACGGTGGACGGTTTGTTCGCCGAGGGGTTTGAGGCAGTGTTCGTAGGGAGCGGCGCGGGGCTGCCCCGGTTCTTGGGCATCCCCGGGGAGACGCTGATCGGGGGGTACTCCGCGAACGAATTCCTCACTCGGGTGAACCTCATGCGAGCCTGGCAGTTCCCCGAGTACGACACACCGGTGCGCATCGGCTCACAAGTGGCCGTCATCGGTGGGGGGAACGTGGCCATGGATGCTGCACGGACAGCGCTCAGGCTGGGAGCGGAGAAAGTGACGGTGCTGTACAGGAGGACGCGCACCGAGATGCCCGCCCGAGTGGAGGAGATACACCATGCCCAGCAAGAGGGCGTGGAGATGGAGTTCCTCGTCAACCCGGTGCAGCTGTACGGGAGCGACGGTGTACTCGGTGAGGCGGAGTGCCTGCGGATGGAACTTGGCCCGCCGGACGATTCCGGCCGCCGTCGGCCCGTTCCCATCGCGGGATCGGAGTTCGTGATCAACGTGGATACGTGCGTTGTTGCTGTGGGCAACCAACCGCACCCGCTCGTCCCGCGCACCACTCCGGGGCTGGAGGTCAGCCGTCGAGGGACGGTGCAGGCCGACGAGACGGGGAGCACCAGCCGGAGCGGCGTGTTCGCCGGAGGAGATATCGTTACGGGTGCGGCCACGGTGATCTCCGCCATGGGAGCGGGGAAACAGGCTGCTGCCGCAGTAGATAGGTACCTTGGCGCAGGTGGGTGAGGGAGGGCTGATGAAGGAGCGTGTCTGGCAGAGGATCGACGAACTGGCCAATGAACTTTGGGACCTGTCCTTGCGTATCCACGCCCATCCGGAGCTGGGCTTCGAAGAGGAGCGCGCGGTCGCGTGGATCGCGGACATGCTGCAGGGGGCAGGATTTGTTGTGGAGAAAGGCGCCGGAGGGATCTCCACTGCGCTGCGCGCCGTCCACCCGGAGGAGAGGCCGGGGCCCGGTGTGGCAGTGCTCGCTGAATACGACGCGCTCCCCGGCCTGGGGCACGCATGTGGGCACAACCTCATCGCCGCCAGCGCCGTGGGGGCAGCTTTGGGGTTGGCCTCAGTAAAGCGAGAGCTTCCCGGAACCCTTGTGCTTTTGGGAACGCCGGCGGAGGAAGGAGGAGGGGGCAAAATCCGCATGATCGAGGCCGGTCTGTTCGAGGGGCTGGACGCCGCGCTCATGGTTCACCCCGCGTCGGGCACGGTGGTCGACCGGGGATCGCTGGCCATCACCAGGGTGGAAATTGTGTTCCACGGCCGTGCCGCGCACGCCTCCTCGCAGCCGGAGAAGGGGATCAACGCCCTGGACGCTGTCATCCAGACTTTCGTCGGCCTGAATGCACTCCGTCAGCACATCGCCGACGGCGCCCGCATACACGGGATCATCACCGACGGCGGGCAGAAGCCGAACATCGTCCCCGAGCGCGCCGCGGCGCGCTTCTACGTTCGTGCGCCGGAGAACGAGTACCGCGACGAGTTGGTGGAGAAGCTGCGCTGTTGTGCAGAGGGTGCGGCGCTGGCTACTGGGGCTTCGTTGAGCTTCGACAGGGTGGGGGACGAGTACAAAGCCATCCGCCCCGACCCCAAGCTAGTGGCCGCGTTCCGCCGGCAGCTGGCCGAGCTGGGGATCCCGGAGGATGAGCCCAGCGGAGGGCTGGGGTCGACGGACATGGGCGACGTGTCGTGGGTGGTGTCGGCCATCCACCCCTACATCCGCATTACCGAACAGGACACGCCGGGACACTCCCGGGAGTTCGCTGAAGCAGCCTGTGGCGAGGGCGCTCGCCGGGGGATGATCGCGGCGGCCAAAGCGATGGCCGGCGTGGCACTCGAGCTCTGGCAGTAGGGCAGTAAAGAGAGGGGACCGGCAACTGCCTCGCTGTGCCCGGCGCTGCCTGTCCCCTCCGCTTCACACGGGGTCGTTCCCCCCCGGATGCCACGGCCCGCACTTGCAGAGCCTCTTCAGCGTCAGCCAGCCACCGCGTAGCGCTCCGTGCTTGAGCAAGGCCTGGCGGGCGTACTCCGAACAGCTGGGGTAGAACCGACAACGTCGGGGAAGGAGCGGGGACAGCACCCGCTGATACACGTGCACAAACCACGCCAACAACCGCGCCATACAGGAGTGTACTTGATCAGTGGGGCTTGACACCCCACCCCCTCCACCCTATAATTAGCACTAAGCACTGTCGAGTGCTAAAAGAAGGAGGTGAGCGACATGACCCTGCTTCCGAGAGTATGGCGCGACCCGTTCCGGCTGACTGATGACGTCGGACGGTTAGTGGACAACATGTTCAAGAGCTTTGGAGACTTGGATGTGGACGTAGCCCCGTCTTTCGGCAGGTCCGACATCTATGTCAAGGACAATGCGCTGATCATCGAGACAGAGCTTCCCGGGGCCCGCAAGGACGACGTCCAGGTGCGCGTGCAAGACAAGCACCTGGTGCTCACCGGCGAGGTGCGGCGAAGCGACGAGGTGCGCCAGGAGGATTACATTAGGATGGGACGCCGCTGCGGACGGTTCCGGCGGACGTTCCCCCTGCCGGAGGAGGTGGCCGAGCCCAACGAGGTGAAGGCCAGGTTCCACGACGGCATCCTCCGCGTGGAGGTCCCCCTGAAGAGGTCCCCCAAGGAGGGGGAGGGGGTTGAGATCAACATCGAGTAGCCAAACGGGGACAGCCCCCTGTGGGGGGCTGTCCCCGTGCCAGCCAGCCCAATCAGCGCTGGGTTCGCCCGGTGAACTTGAACTTGCGAACGCGTACCTGGGGGACGAGGAAACCTCCGAACCCTTCTCCCCCGGTAATAAGCTTCTGCTCCTGCCCTACGGCGTCCACCTCGGAGAGAGCGCGCAACCCAGATTCGGTGACCCGAAGGTCGTCCACCGCCCCGCGTAGTTTGCCCTCTTCGATGAGGAAGGTGCCGTCGCGGGTCATCATCGTCATCACGCCTTCCCGCGGCTCGACAGGCCGTGCATAGTGGAAACGCGTGACCAGGAGACCGCGCTCCACGCCGGCCACCAGTTCCTCCGGGGAAGCGGTTCCCCCGTCCATGACCACGTTGCCCGGCATGGGGGAGTAGGCGCTGTATGGAGGCGGAAGAGCATGGCCCGTGGATTCGGTGCCGCTGGCGGTCGCAGTTCGCGTGTCGTGTACCACCCCTTCGGCCACCCCGCGGCGGAAGAAGTACACACGCTTCGTGGGCACCCCCTCGAAATCGAACGGCCGCGGGAGCCCGCTTGTGTTGAGCGGATCGTCGTACACAGTTACCAGATCGGAGGCAAGCTTCTCCCCAATCCTCCCCTCCATGAAGCTGCGTCGCTCCAGCAAGGCGCGGGCGGAAAACCCCATGAAGCTGAGCATGCCTAGCACGGTGGCCACGGCTGGCTCCTCCAACACTACCGTGTACTCGCCGGGCTCTAGGGCCTGGCGTTTCTCGCTATGTAGCGCCTTGTCCAGCGCATGCTGCGCCACCTCGTGTGGATGGAAGTCGGACAGGCTGATGGAGCTGAACTCGGCGTAGCCCGAGCCGCCCTGCTTTCCGTTCACCACGTTGACAAACAGCGCTCTTGTGGACTTGGTGTGGGCTCTGACGCCGCGAGTGTTGGCTACCCACAGCTCGCCTCCGCCCGTGGACAGGGACCCGGAACTGTTGAATCCCGCTTCCTGTGCCCCCTTGACGACCTGAGTTACAAGCTCTGCTCGCAGGTCCGGGGAGGCATCCCAGGTCTCCTGATCCCAAGAGGGGACGTCCGGCGCGGCCTGGGGTCCGGGAGGAGTGTACCCGGCGGGTTTCGTCTGACTCCGGGCCAGCTTCTCCGCGACCTGTAGCGCCCTACTCACGCCGTCGTCAGTGGCGTCGTTTGTTTCTGCTACTCCGGCTTTCCCCTCCACCCACGCCCGCAGGTACAGACGGACTTCGTCGGAAGCCACGTTCTGGTGGATCTGACAGTCGGTGAACCGCGTTAGTTCGTCCCGTGTGTGCATAGCGAGGACTTCGAGCTCATCAACTCGGTCGTAGGCCAATGCTTTGTCCAGCAACCGCTCGATGTTCATGTCTCCCCCTTTGGGGCCGGTCCCGGCAACCAGCCCAACTTTTCCCTGAGGCGCTTGAAGTGCGAAGGCTCTCCGGCCCGGCCTACCAACAGCGTAGGGGCCGACGCCAGCGACAGGTGCAGTGCATCCCCAGGCTCTAGCTCCCCGGCCCCGTCGCCGTCGAGCATGACACCAACCGGATAGTGTACGTGCACGGTCACGGTGGCCTCAGGGGGAAGCACGACGGGACGTGCTCCCAAGCGGTGGGGCGCCACCGGGACGAGTACCAGCGCCCGTACATCTGGGGTCAGCACCGGTCCTCCGCAGGCCAGGGCATAGGCGGAGGCGCCGGTGGGGCTGGCGATGATAAGCCCATCCCCGGCGAGGGTGGCCAGGGCAGTGCCGTCCGTCCACACGTCCATCCGCGCCAGTCTACCTCTCTCCGCCCCCATGAGTACCACGTCGTTCAGCGCCGTGAGTTCTTTTGTGCCCCATGTTGCCGCCAACCGCAGCCGAGGCTCCACCGCGGCAGAGCCCGACATCGCCTGTTCCAAGGCCTCCTCCAGCTGGTCTGCTGTGCAGGAAGAGAGGAATCCCAACGAGCCCATGTGCACCCCGAGTACCGGCACTTGCTCCGGGTACAGAACAGACGCCACTCGGAGCAAAGTCCCGTCTCCTCCCACGGCGACCGCCAGATCTCCTTGGCGGCAACGAAACTTCCGGCGGGAGGTTACCTGGCAGGCGATTCCGTTGCGCCGACACCAGGCCGCACCTCGCCGGGCGACCTGGTGAGCACCCTCTTTCTCTGGGTTGTACACGAACACAGTGCGCTCAAGCTTCACCGTGTCCTCCCAGGTGGCGCCAGCGGCACAGTTTGCGGTCCAGTAGCTCTAGCCCGGCGTAAGATGCTAATCCGAGCAGAGCCAGGCCCACCACTCCGGCCAGCGCCAGTTCAGTGCGGAACGTGAAGTGATCGATCAACGACCCCAACCCGCTCTCCGGGCCGGGGCGCAGTCCAAGCTCGGTCTCGGCGATGTACACCATGGTAATGCCCAGTCCCACCGAGACGCGGGCCGCGGTGAGCACACTGGGGAGCGTGGCCGGCAGCACCACGTGCCGGTACAGAGCCCAAGCGTTGGCCCCGGCGGAGCGCACCGAGGTGATGTAAGTCTGGGGAATCTGGCGCGCGGCCCCTTGGGCGGCTACTAGCACTTGGAAGAAGAGAGCAGCCACCACAACGAGCACCTTGACTGCCTCCCCGATGCCGAACGCCATGTACAGAAACATCAGCAGGGCCACGGGGGGGATAGGGTATGTCAGGTGCACGAGCGGCGAGAGGTATTGATGGAGTCTGCGCTGAAAACCAATCACCAGTCCCAGGGGGACACCCAAGGAGAAGGCGATGGCCAGCGAAAGCAGGAACCTCCAAGCGGAGTTGGCGAATGCCCTGGCTAGCAGGCCTATGTTCTGGAGGCCTTCGCTGAACGTCTGTGCCGGAGTGGGCAACACTTCTCTTCCGTGGGCCAGGTGGAGCGCCCAAGAGGCGAGCCACCAGGCGCCTAGGAGGACGAGGAAGGCCAGCACATATCGTCCGAGCTGTCTCATGTCTCGTCCGCTCCCAGCTTGGTTCGCAAGTACTGCACTTGGGCATAAAAGGCGTCGCTTCCACGGTAATCCGGCGCCCCCGCTTCCGGATTGGCAACGATTTCTGTCAGGGTAGCAGGTCGTGGTGACAGGAGCAGGATGCGCCGGGCGAGGAACACTGCCTCCTCGATATCGTGGGTCACCAACACGCCGGTGAAGTGCAGCGTCCTCCACAGGTCGAGGATCAAGTTCTGGATCTTCTCCCTGGTGAGCGAGTCCAGGTTGGCCAGGGGCTCGTCCATGAGGAGCACCCGGGGGTGCAGTGCCAGAGCACGGGCTATACCCACGCGGCGCTTCATCCCCTCGGAGAGCTCTCCGGGATAGCTCGATTCGAAATCAGCGAGCCCCAGAGAGTCGAGCGTTTCGTGAGCATCTCCCTCGATCCCTTGAATGCGCAGGGCGAGTGCGGCGTTTTGGCGTACTGTCTTCCAGGGGAGGAGTCCTGCGTCCTGCAAGATGAGGGCCACATCGCGCCGGATGCCCTGTACTTCATCCCCCCCGATACGAATGTGTCCCTCTGAGGGGGTGATCAGGCCATCGAGGGCGTAGAGCAACGTGCTCTTTCCGCAGCCTGACGGCCCGACGAGTGCCACGAGCTCCCCGGCGCTGACGGAGAAGGAAACACCCTCCACAGTGCTGAGCTCTCTGCGGCCACTGCCGTGAGCGATGCTGACATTCTCCACCTCGATCATCGGACAGGGGAAACGACTACCTCGTCGAACTCCACGGGGGACCTGACGTAGCCCCTTCGCCGCGCCCAGGAGAGGACCTCGTGAAAAGGTCCTTCGCCTAGCGAATCCGGCATGGGGAAGTCGGGTATGAACAATGTCTCCAGTGCTTCCTCTACTCTCTCGCGGTCCTCGGGGGACATAGTATGAGGTTCCTGCCCCGGCAAGAACAGCTGAGTGACAAGCTGCCAGCCCAACTCGAGCAGTTCCTCTCGCGGCAGCGAGTTCACCCGCTCCACGGCTCTGTCCAAAGAGCGGAAGAAGGCAGCCACCTCGGCAGGACGTTCTTCAACTATGCTCCTGCGCATTACCACCACTGTGGGGGGAACCGTGATCCCGTTGAACTCGGACAAAACCAAGAACTGAGGATCGTGGGGAAGGTCGATGCTCAGCAGGTACTCTGCGTAAGGTTGGGGAAGAGCTGCTGCGTGTACTCTTCCCCAAGCCAAGTAATCGGCGTTCTCCAACAAATCGTCCCTTCCCACATAGGTGCCCTCGGGAAGAGCGAGTCCTTCGGCATGCAGTAGTTGGTCCAGCATGAATTCCAGATCTGATTGCCGTGCCACGCCAATGTTCACGCGCCTGGCAGAGGCCTCCCGTGCCAGTTGCTCCAGGGAGAAAATGCGGGAGAAGCGCTGTGGGGTGATCAGCACAACGGGGGGATAAGCATCCTCGGCGAGGCCATGTGCTGAGTACGTGGCGCCGGCGATTACCGCGTCAGCGCCCCGTTCGGAGACGAGCATCAACGCCAGCGTGAGGTCGGCGATCATCACATCCAACTGCCGGGCACGAAACGCCTGCAATCTGGCTGACTGACTGGGGAGGGGTACTAGGGTCACGTCCAGCCCTTCCTCGGCGAACAAGCCCCAGCCGTCCTCGGAGGCCAGAATGACCGGCACAGAGCCAAACAGCGGGGGTACGGACACCCGCAAGGTGCTCGCCACAGCGGTCACGGACATCAGCAAAGCCAGAAAAACCGCTGTCCAAACGGAAGTCCGCATGACGCGCCATTATACGAGGGGGGTAACCACGCTGCAATTGTAATATCCAGCACTTGTAGGCCGAGGGGGGCAGTGATATAGTGCTTACAGGAGGTGAGGACCATGGTCGGATGGTGGCTATTTGCGTTTTTCTGGTTCCTGTGGTTGGGAGTGTTTGCTACCTGGTGGGGCTGCTGGGGTTGCTGAGATGCACCCTGTGATCGGCGGGTGCCAGCACCGTATGCGGGGCGCGCTGGTATTGCTCATGGTGCTGGCGGTGGCCTTGGGGGCAGCGGGGGTGACTCCGGAAGACGTTTCTGCTCAGACTGGCCTCGATCCTGATCTGATTGGAATTCTGCCTGTCGAGGGTCCCGGGGGCCGAGTGCTGTTCGTGGTCATCTACGTCGCTGAGCGCACGATAACCCCGGGAATGCGCCCTCAAGATGCTGCCCATGTCGAGGAGTATGTCGGTCGGAATGCGGTGCTCGTGTGGGCCTATTCCGAGGGCGGCGCGACTTTTGATCCCGGGAAGATCCGTTTCGCCCAGAAGGGGGCGGCAGTTCACCTGACATCGGAGAACGTCGTGCCGATAACGGGGAGCTTGTTGGATGGCCGAGTGAGAGCAGGTGTCCGTGTTGCGAGCTTCGTGTTGCTCGGCGAGGACATCGACCCCGGACAGCCGTTCGCCGTTGCGTACGGGGATGCGGCCTACACTGAGATGCACGTTCGCTTGGCCGTGGCGGCGGACGTAGGACAACAGCAGGAGCGAACGGGGGATGATGATGACGAAGCCGCCGTGGCGACTTCCGGACTCTTCGCCGACGAGTCCTCCTCATCGCCTTCTGCGGGAGAGGCGAGACAGGATTGCCCCTCTTGCCCGCCCTTGGTGGGGTGCCTGACAGCTTGCGTGGATCCTTGCGATCCGTGCAGCGGTATTCAGTCTATTTTTCCGCTGTTTTTGCTGCTTCTGCTAGGCCCGTAACGAGCATCTCCACCGAGGGGCCCATGATCTCCGGGATGTAGCCCCCCTCGAGCACGCAGAAGGTGGGGAGTGCGAGGTCTCCGAGCACGAACCCTACATCGTAGAATGTTTCGACCTCCAGGCCCAGAGAGGCCAGGGGGTCGTCTTTGTGTGTGTCGAAGCCAGCGGATACGGCCAGCTGCTGGAAGTTGGCCCCGGCGTCGGCCAGTGCCTGCTCCAGAGTGTCTATGTACAGGGACTTTCCGCAGCGCGGGGGGAGAGGGTAGTTGAGGCAGTTGCCGCGGGAGTGGTGTCCGGTGCCCGGGTAGTTGTACATGCGATGCAGGGACACGTAGGTGACGTTAGGGTCGCCAGAGAAAACTGCCTCGGTTCCGTTTCCGTGGTGACCGTCAATATCTACGATGAGCGTCTTCAGGTTGCTGCGGCGCACTGCCACGGCGATGGCGTTGTAGTAGCAAAAGCCGCCCAGGAACCCCGGGCCGGCGTGGTGCCCCGGAGGGCGGAGCAGAGAAAACCCCCCCTGCTCCTGTGCCGCTATCGCTCCCCCCGCGGAGAGGGCGGCATAGGTGTGGATGTTCGGGTACCGTGGGCAATCGGGGTCGCTGAAATCCCCTTCCTCCACCCTCCGTACATGCTCCTCGGTGTGTACAAGGAGAAGCTCTTCGCGCTGAGCGGGCTCGGGGACGACGAACTGGTACCCCAAACGGTCTAAGTAGTGTTGGGCCATGCGCACGCGCCCCGGACCCTCGGGATGCCCCGCAGTATGGTATTCTAGGCACCGTTCGCTGAAGATAATCTTCATGGGCACTGATTATGGGCGGGGGAGAGTCATGACGCAACGGGTGGTCTTGGCCTCGAGCTCTCCGCGCCGGCGGGAGCTCCTGCGGCGCATCGTCCCTGCCTTTCAAGTGGTGGTCCCGGACTTCGAAGAAGGCACGATCCACTCTCCGGAAGATCTCCTGGAAGCGGCGCGGGGGAAGATGCAAGCGGTACGGCGCAAGGAACCGGCGGCGCTCATCGTGGCCGCGGACACGGGGGTGTTCGTGGACGGACAGCACCTTGGTAAGCCGACCGATACCGCTGAGGCCAGGGAGCATTTGCGGGCACTTTCGGGCCGCTGGCACTCGGTGTTCACGGGTCTTTGTATCTCGCTTTCAGGCGCAGAGAGAGAGGCGCTGGTGGAGACACGCGTGCGGGTTCGAGAGCTTCGAGAGGAAGAACTCGACTGGTATCTTGCTGACGAGGACGTCCTGGACAAGGCCGGAGGATACGCCATTCAGGGAAAGGCGGCGGCCTTTGTGGACCGCATCGAGGGGGACTACGCTAATGTAATGGGCCTGCCCCTGGCAACGTTGTACAGTGCCCTGCGGGAGCTGGGCTGGAGACCGGACCGAGAACGTCCGTGTGTTGGTAGAGGAGGGTGAGCTCCGACATGTTCTGGAAGGCAGTGGTGGCGGCGACTACGGTGGCAGTGCTTGTGGTGTGGACAGCGGGAACTGCCTGGGGGATGGAGGGGTGGGATCCGGTGATTCCGCAGTTTGTGGTGGGGACAGCGGCCGGCTATGCGCTCGGCGTGGGTGGCGCATACGCCCTGATGTCGCTGCTCACGCGTGGCTGCACTGGTTGGGACTGCCTGGGAGGGGCGATCATTGGTGTGGCGCTTGGATATACGGGGGGGACCGTGCTCGGAGCCACTGCCGGAGTGTGGGCGACCGGGGCCGCCTTGGGAGTCGAGGGGAACGTGGGCTTGTGCTTTCTCGGTGCGGTGGGAGGAACGGGAGCGGCGGTGGGTCTGTCTTTTCTGATAGAGCTACCAGAGCTTCTGTGGCTCGCCCCTCCGGCGGCAGCGGCAGGTGCGACCGCCGGGTACAACGCGGGCAAGCGGTAACGTCGGGTCTCGTGCCTCAGGCGTCTCACTGCCCATACTCTCGGACAGAGCAGGCCGAGCGTTGACAAAATGCTGCCCTCGCACTATATTTAGTTAGCAATACTAACGAGAGCTTGAACGTGAACAGCAAGAAGGAAAGAGTCGACGACGAGACGAGGCTGCTGGGTCTGCTGGAGAGGTTGCGGGCTCTAGGGCTGAGCGAGCATCCGTTGAAGGATTTGGGGTTGGGGCCGCCGCAATTGGCCCTACTGGCTCAGATAGCCCAGCACCCCGGATGCCGGCTGAAGGACGTCGCCGAAGGGTTGCGGGTGCGTCCTCCCACGGCGAGCGTGGCCGTGCGACATCTAGAGAAGAAGGGGCTTGTCGAACGTCGTCCGGATCCGGGCGATCGCAGGGCGGTGAAGCTCCATCTCACCCCCAAGGGGGCGTCGTTACACCGGAGAGCGGAGGGGTTTCGTCAGGAGAAGGCCAAGCGGGTGCTCGCCGGCCTCTCCTCGGAAGAGCAAAGAGCCTTGCTCGAGCTTCTGCAGCGGGCCTTGGAGCGGGCCGAGTACGACGATGCGTGCTAGGAGTGTAGCCTATGCCGGGAGCGTTTGAGTTCGGCCCGCTGATTGCTGTGCAGCTCCTGCTGTGGCTTATGGTGGTGGGGGTGTCGGTTTACCTACTACGCCGCCGAAGGGTCAGCCCGAAGGTGCGCCTCGGGTTCCTGGCCGGGGGCGTCTTGGTATTCGGCGTCCTTATCACCTCGCTGCTGCCCGAGGCCTCGCCTCCCAACCCGGTGAGCGGGCTGCGGTCGCTGCTTGCAGGGCTTGTTGTGAGGGGGCAGTTGGCGCTGCCCTTGGCGGGGATGATCTTAGGGTTGTTGGCCCTGGTGTGGCTGTCCAACAAGTCGATCTGTGGCTGGGGCTGTCCGCTGGGGCTCCTGCAAGAGCTGTTTCATCGGATTCCGACACCCAAGTGGCGAGCTCCTTTCTGGGTTTCCAACAGCGTGCGTGTTGCCGTATTCCTAGCGTTGCTGGGGTCCCTGGTGGCAATAGGGCTCGATTGGATGGGGAGTATCGACCCGTTTGGGGTGTTTTCCCTGTCCCTCTCTCCGATCGCCGCGGGGTTCACCGCGGCCCTGCTCGCGGCCAGCTTGTTCGTCTACCGACCGTGGTGTCAGTTCCTGTGCCCCTTTGGATTGGTGGGGTGGTTGGTGGAGCAGTTCAGCTTTCTGCGCCCGCGCATCGACCGAAGCCAGTGTGTCGGGTGCAAGAAGTGTGTGGCCGCCTGCCCCACCCAGGCCATGGCCGACCACTACACGGCTAGGAAACTCCACGCTGACTGCTATGCGTGTGGGGCCTGTCTCCACGCGTGTCCCAAAGAAGGGGCGCTGACTTGGGGCAGGAGGCCGGCCACAGACCCTCAGCCCGGTGGACCTCGGCCCTGAGCTGGAGGCTCCTCAGCTGTTGCGCCCCGTGTTCACACCGGATTCACAACCGTTCAGTACACTGCCTTCGATCAGCGGCATGGACCGCTGAATGGAGCGAACAAAGAGGAGGTAAGTGGTATGAAGCGCAGAAACATTGCTGTAGTGATGGTGGTGCTCCTTGGCCTGGGGCTGGTCGGCATAGCCGCCGGGTTCGGCGGGCGCTGGGCGGCAAGTGCTGCTGACGAGGAGCGCCCGGACAGGCACAGCCTGTACATGGAAGCGCTCGCCGAGCGGCTGGGCGTCAAAGCCGAGGAGCTGGAGCAGATCATGGTCGACGCCAGGGCCCAAGTAATCGACGAGCTTCTGGCCGCCGGCGCCATCAGCGAGGAGCAGTCCCAGTGGATGAAGGACCGAATGGCCGAGGGGCCCGAGCAGTGGCAGGGGAGTCCGGCAATGCGTGCACCGATGACAAGGCGCGGGCCTGCTGGGTGTCATGGCCGCTGGGGACGGTAAGCTGAGCCTCTCTGATCGACGGGAATCAGCACGTGTGCCGGGGACAGCGGTCGCGCCGTCCCCGGCGCTTCTGGACCGAACGAATTGAGGGAGCTTGGCGCGAGCGTAGCGTAGTCTGGGTGGCTGGTGTGCGCCGTGTGGGAAAGACTGTGTTGTGCCGGTCGCTGGACGATCCCCAGCAGTTTCTGGAACAAGCAAGAGGAAAACGCTGTGGCTCACCCCGATGATCAGCGAAGACATGGTCTCGGCGGGGCAGACGGAGTTGGCACATAGATTCCTTCGAGGAGGGTTGCCGCCCCGAAGGTATACGGGTTCGATACAGGATTCGTCTGCTATCTGCGGGGTTGGCTCGACCTTCGCGGCGAGGATATGGGTACGCTGTGGGAGCACTTCGTGCTGAACGAGTTGCAGGGGCAGCTGCAGACAAGGGACATTCGCTACTGGAGGGACAAGAATAGGCAGGAGGTGGACTTCGTCCTCGCCCGACGAGGGCGATCTCCGGACGCCATCGAGTGCAAGTGGTCAGTAGACGGATTCGATCCCCAGGGGCTGTTGGCCTTCCGCCGCTGTTGACGCGTGTCAGCTAGGGCCCTGTGGCCTTGGGGCGGGCTGGCCGGTTACCATGGGCGATGAGAGGAGGGGGAGATGTCAGTGAAACGCAACAAGGTCACGATTCCGGAGCTGTACGGCATGGTGGAGCGCGGGGAGCGCATTTCGTTCCTCACCGCCTATGACTACCCCATGGCCCTGTTGGAAGACCGAGCAGGGGTGGACATGATCCTAGTGGGAGACTCGGGGGCGATGTGTATGCTGGGCCACCCCACCACCTTGCAGGCCAAGATGGACTTCATGGTGGAGATAACGGCGGCGGTGTCGCGGGCGGCGGGACGCGCATTTGTGGTCGGGGACATGCCCTACATGTCCTACCAGCCATCTGATGAGATTGCGGTGAAGAACGCTGGACGGTTCATCGCCGAGGGCGGCGCCGACGCCGTCAAGCTCGAGGGCGGCGCGCGCATGGCCCAGCGGGTGGAGGCGATCGTCGACGCGGGTATCCCGGTTATGGGGCACATCGGCCTCACCCCGCAGGCGGCGAGCATGATCGGGGGGCTCAAGTCTCAGGGGAGAGACGCGGAGACTGCGCTGGCCCTGATGGAGGATGCAGAGTTTCTGGAGGACGCGGGCGTGTTCGCCATCTTGCTCGAGGCCATTCCCGCCCGTGTGGCTGAGGAGATGGTCAATAGGGCGACTGTGCCCATGCTGTCCATCGGATCGGGGCCTGCTTGTCACGGTCAGCTTCTGATTGTGCACGATATCCTCGGCCTGTTCGAAGCGTTCACGCCGAAGTTCGTTAAGCGGTACGCTGACGTGGCTCAGACCATGACGGCCGCTTTCGAAAGCTACGTGCACGACGTTCAGAGCGGAGCGTTCCCCGCCGCGGAACACACTTACCGCATTCCCGACGAGGAGTGGGGTCGGCTGTCGCAGCTTCTGAAGGAGGAGGAAGAGTAATGAATCAGAAGAAGGTGGCGGAGATAATGCAGGGGCTGGGGATCCCCGGCACGGATGCGTATGAGCTTCCCTCAAGCAGTGCTCGCTTCCCCGACGGAGCACACTATAGGATGGAGATCTCGGGGGTAGAGCGCCCTGGAGTCCTGGAAGCTGTGGTCGACGAAGCACGCAGGCGTGATGTTCCGGTGCACAGGATGATCTCCGCGGTGATGGGGGCGACGTTGCTTACCCGCCAGGAGCTCAAACAGTTCGCCCAGATAGCTGCGGAGGCAGAAGTGGAGGTGATCCTCACCCCCGGTCCGCGCTCCGGATGGGATACTGGACGGCAGCTTGTCACACCGGAGGGGGTTCTGTCAGGGCTGCGTTTCCGAGGGGCGGATCAGCTGCGGTACGTGGTGGCGGACATTATGCGGGCTGTAGAGCTGGGGTTCCGAGGCTTTCTGGTGTTGGACGAGGGGCTGCTGTGGCTGCTTACGCAGATGAAGGAAAAAGGGGAGCTCCCGCAGGATGTCGTGTTCAAGGTGTCGGTCTTTGCCGGCCACGGGAACCCGGCCGGGGCCAAAGTTCTGGAGTCGCTCGGCGCGGCGACGTTCAACCCGGTGGGAGACCTTTCCCTCCCGCAGCTGGCGTCTCTTCGCTTGGCCACGAAAATGCCCATGGATATCCACGTGTACCTGACAGACTCCTTCGGTGGCTTCAACCGCTTCTACGACACCCCGGAGATGACGCGCCTCTGCGCCCCGTGCTACTTCAAGCTGGAGCCGGGCCCCGCCTGCGTGGTGGGCCCCGGCGCGCTGTACAAGCCGTGGGTTGCCGAGTCCACCCTGGCCGACTGGGGGAGGGAGAAGGTCAAGCACGCGGCCATCATCCGCGAGCTGGTGCAGGAGACGCACCCCGACGCCGTTCTTTCGGACTGGGGCCCCGCCGACTTGGCCGTGCCAAAGCTGTAGCGGCGGGGCTTGTCCCCGCCGGCAAAGTCGCAGACAAGCTGCGACGGTGCAAAGATGAACGCGCTGCGGAAGGCGGGTTTTGCCGTGGGAGAGCTGCCCCCGGGCCCCGGGTGCGCGATCAGCGACGTGCCCGGGGTGCAGGTGGGGCACTGTACTCTGCGCGAAGGGGACGGGCCGCGGACGGTGCGCACCGGGGTGACCTGTGTGCTCCCGCCGGGTGACCCGTACGCCGAACCACTCCCCGCCAGCGTGTTTGTCCTGCACGGATACGGAAAGGCGACGGGGCTGTGGCAGGTGGCCCACATGGGGGCGCTGGAGACCCCCATCCTCCTCACCAACACGTTGGGCGCGTTCCGCTGTGCTGACGCTGTTGTGAGCTGGACGCTCGACCGCCACCGGCACGCCCGTTCGGTGAACCCCGTGGTCCTCGAGTGTAACGACGGCTTCCTATCTATGATCGAGTCCCGCCCGGTGACTGAAAGTCACGGGCTGCAGGCTCTGTCAGCGGCGACGGCGGGCGTCGTAGAGGGTTGCGTGGGAGCGGGGACGGGCATGGTGGCCTACGAGCTGAAGTCGGGGGTGGGAACGGCCTCCTGCAGTGTGGATTCGTGGACGGTGGGGGCAGTGGCCCTGCCCAACATGGGCCGCCGGGAGGACTTCCGCTTCCTGGGAACGAGGCCCGACCTGTCAGCTGTGCCCCGCGTGCGGCGCGAAGAGGGCGGATCAGTGGTTGTGGTCCTGGCTACGGATGCGCCCCTCTCCTCCAGACAGCTGGACTTCCTCGCCCGGCGAGGGGCGTTGGGCCTGGCCCGTACGGGAGCACCGGCGGACACGGGGAGCGGCGATTTCCTGGTTGCGTTTTCCACTGGGTACCGCTTGCCGCGAGGGGAGGCGAGGTCACGCGCGGAGGTACTCGGCGACGAGAATGAAGTCCTGCGGGGCCTGCTCCGGGGGGCGGCCCAGGCGGCCGAGGAAGCTGTGTTGTCGGCACTGCTGGCCGCGGAGACGACCACTGGGCGCGACGGGCGCACCGCTTACGCTCTGCCGTGGGCGGCGGTGGGGTGAACCTGGGGCCGCCGGTCGAGCACTAACAGATGGACAATGGTTCCGGCTCCTGTTCGGAGCACGGTGGTAACGTGACGGCGGCGGTGGACAGGAGAGATGAACGGTGAGTTCCTCAGGAGGGCACGGGGTGGCGGACCGGGAGCTGGTACAACGTGTGGCCCGTGGTGAGGAGGAGGCGTTGGGCGAGCTGTACCGGCGTCACGGGACGCGGGTGTTCCGGTTTGCGCTGACCATCACGGGACGCATGGAACTCGCTGAGGAGGTGGTCCAGGAGACGTTTGTGGCGCTGTGGAAGGGAGCGGGGAGCTATGCCGGCCGGTCCCAAGTGTCCACGTGGCTGCTGGGAATAGCGCGGAACCAGGGGTTGGCAGTGTTGCGTGGGGAACGAAAGGGAGGCCGCGCCCCGGGCGCTCCGCCGGAGCTCGCTGATCCGGCAAAAACTGTGCACGCTGAGGAGAAGAGAGCGGCAGTATGGTGTGCCGTACAGGGGCTTTCGGCTGAGCAGCGTGAGGTGGTGTTCCTGGCCTTCTACGAGGCCCTGCCGTATCGAGAGATCGCCAGCCTCCTCGGTGTTCCTGAGGGAACCGTGAAGTCCAGGATGTACCATGCCAAGCGGAAGCTTGCGGAGGTGCTGTCATGAACAGGGACTGTGAGCTTTGCCGCGAGCTACTTCCCTGGTACGCCGTCGGAGTGGTGGGCGCTGCAGAGCGGATCCACCTGGAGGAGCACCTGGAGAGCTGTGCGGAGTGCCGAGCAGAATGGGCGCAGGTTGCGGAGCTGGCACGCGCTGTACAGGAGACGCTTCGGGAACTTCCCTCCCCTGGGGAGCGTGTGTGGGGCGGGATAACGGCGCGAGTTCAACCCGGCCCGCTGGCCCGGGTGGACGTGGGGTCTTTCTTACTTGGCGTTTCGGTGTGGTTGACGGTGCGGGGCCGGCACGTCCTCCTGGGCGGGGATCTGCGGCTCTTGGGAAGAAAGTATCGTCTGTTTGCTGAGGAGGCGTGACATGTCGGCTGAGCGGAAAGATGTGGACGAGCTGAGGGAAGTACTGGACGTTGTATCAGACCGGATACCGGGTCTACTGCGGGGCCTGCGGGACGTTCTCTACTCCAAGGAGGCCGCCGAGGGCATGGCTGACTCTGTGGCCACGTTCTACAAGAAGCTGGTGGAGGCGGGGATCCCCAACGAAGAGGCGTTGAAGATGGCGCAAGGGTACATGATCAACCTGCGCGATCTGCTGAGTTCCAAGGGTATGGGGAACGTGCACATTGGGGAAGACCGCCGGCGGAGCGAAGACGAGAGCGATAGCGTGGACTAGTGATGAGAGTGTTGAGCGCTGTGCTGGCGTTCGTACGCTTGCTGGGGGCACTGGGCTGCGTAGCCGTGGGTCTGCTGTGGAGCCGTCGCTGGGCGACGCGCCGCTTCCGCCGCCGGCTGTCCAGCCAAGGGATACCGCCGGAGGTGGCGGGCGCCCTCACCCGAGGGTACCGGGACATGGTGAGCTTCCCTCTGCGAGAGTGGATCGCTAATAAGGGAGCGTGACCCCGGGTTGGTCCTGATATCCGCCGCCTGATTCCTTCTCCGCATAGGTACGTCCGGGGCGCCTGCCGCGGAAGAACACCACCTGCGCGATCCCTTGCCCTATATGCATGCGTATGGGAAGAGGTGATAAGTTAGCCAATTCCAGCGTAAGACGACCTATCCACCCCGGTTCCAGGGGGGTGACGTTTACAAGTAGACCACAGCGGGCATAGGAGCTCTTCCCCCACGCCACGCCCACGACGTCGTTGGGCATGTGGAAGGTCTCCACCGACTCGGCCAGGACCTGGGAGTTCGGCGCCAGCTCGAAGATGTCCTCGGCCTCGACCTCACGGAAGTGTCCGCGGGGGAAGTTCACTGGGTCCAGGACAGCGTTCACCCCTCCCAGCGGCACAAGGAACTTCCTGCCCAGCCTGAGGTCGTAGCCGAAGCTCCCCAGCCCCCAGGAAGGCTTCCCCTACTGGGTTTCCACAAACGGGTCCAACATAGGTGGGTTGCTGCGGCACAGGGCTGCTATTTCCTGATCGGAAAGTATGGAGTAGCTCATGCTGACACCTCCAAGTCCTCGAACGCCGCCGGAGCTTCTCGCGTCAGACATTCCAGCATTCTGGCGGCCAGAGCGCGGATCTCCCATTGAGCATGGCGGGATCCTCGTAGACCGATTATGTGACGGGCCTCACGGAAGTTGACGTTCATGACCAGACGGGTCTCGGCGCCAATGGGGAGCACATAGCGGGCGTCTTCCTTGGGCACTCCTGCGGCGACAAGTTTTTCATACAGCTCTCGCGCCTGCTCATAGAACTCCTCGGCCCTGGCGCCCAACGGCGAAGCGGCTACGGCCCGCGGAACGACTAGCGTCCGATCGGCGACGTCCACGTATCGCTGGGACTCCTGGACGAAGCTGGCCAAACGGTGGCGGGTGAGCTGGTTGGCGCAAGCGCGGGACAGTCCCTGCACAAGGAACGTGGCGTGGGCGAACTCCAACACCGACAGGTGCCCCCAGCCGATCAGCCTGCGCACCAGGTCCGCGTCGGCCTTCGAACCGGAGCCCTCGCTGCGGTGGCTCACCCGGGCGCAGCGGGCGATGTGGCTGATGGGTTCTGCCGTCACATGTAACAGCTCTACGTTAAGCATGCCGATATGGTACGTTGACAGCCGGTTGTTTGGCGAGTCCGCTGTCAGCGTGTACAGTGGCTGAGGGGGCGGAGTGCACGGTGTTGATGATCTGAAGCGAGCATTGAGGGAGCATCTCCGCGGCAGGGAGGAAGTGGTCGCGGTGTACCTCTTTGGCTCGCAGCTACAGGGCAGCATGCATGGCCTGAGCGATGTGGACGTGGCTGTGCTGGTCGATCCTGAGAAGCGAGCCCTGCGGGAAGTCGATGCGCCGCTTGGCTACAAGGCTGCTCTGATGGGAGAATTGATGTAGCTGTTGTGGACGGACCGGGTAGACGTCGTTATCTTGAACGAAGCGCCGCCGCTGCTTGCACATGAGGTGGTCAGGGAGGGCGAGGTTGTGTTGAGTACTGACGAGGCGGGGCGCCATGTGT
>PWTL01000097.1 GCA_003562845.1 Candidatus Acetothermia bacterium | reverse complement strand
CGCAGCCGCCGACCCGCCGGACGACCCGCCGGGTATGCATTCCAGGTCGTGCGGGTTTCGGGTCGGGCCGCGGGAGGAGTGCTCAGTGGATGAGCCCATGGCGAACTCGTCGAGGTTGGTCTTGCCCTGCACCTGAGCCCCTGCCTCCCGCAGGCGCGCTACACAGGTGGCGTCAAAGGGAGGGCGGAACGAGCGCAGGAGGTTTGACCCGCAAGTGGTGGGGAAGCCCACGACGCATATGTTGTCCTTCACTGCAATGGGCAGGCCCCGGAGTGGGCGGTGGGCCAGTGTCCCTCCCTCCGCGGTCAGCGCCTGGGGGTCGGCCAAGGAGATGAAGGCGCGCACCTTCGGCTCCAGGACGCCGATGCGGGACCACAGATCCTCCAGGAGAGTAGAAAGAGTTAGGACTCCTTCGTCCAGGGAGGTCAGCGCGTTGCAAACAGTCACTGGTGCCGGGGGTGGGACTTGAACCCACACGAGCGCTTAATGCTCACTGGATCCTGAATCCAGCGCGTCTGCCATTTCCGCCACCCCGGCGGGCAGAACAATTCTAAGATCGGGCTAGGTGAAGTCAAGAAACAGTTGACGCCGAAAGCCTGGATACTGTAGACTGCGCATTGGGTGAGGGGGGGAACGGATGGTCGAACTGGAAGCATTCCGGGTCTTTGCGGATCTTAAGCCAGACAGCCTGGAGAAGCTTGAGGGGATGGTTCGGCGCATTGACTACGGCGCCGACGAACTCATATATATGGAGGGCGCGCCGGCCTTTGGCTTCTACCTCGTCTTCTCCGGGGCGGTGAAGGTGGTCAAGCGAAGCGCAAAGGGCAAGTCCCAGATCCTCAAGATCATCGGCCCCGGGGGGTTGCTCGGCGAGACGACTCTGTTTGACAAGGGAGTGCACAACGCGTACGTTAAGACGCTCGTTCCTTCCACGGTAGGGTTCATCGAGCGCGGAGATTTCTTCTACTTCCTGGAACGACACCCGAAAGTGGTATTCCGCTTCTACGAGCGCCTTTCCATCGAGATCAAGTCATTCCAGAACAAGCTTGCCGAGCGCTCCTACGCCTCCAGCAAGGAGAGGCTGGCGCGGTTGATCCTCGCCCTGGGGCGCTCCGGGGTGGAGTTGTCTCGGGGAGAGCTCGCCGAGATGGCCGGCGTGTCATCAAAGACGGCGATCCGGACCCTTGGCGAGTTGGAAGCCCGCGGGATAGTGTCCATTGACAACCGGAAGATCACGGTGCTCAAGGAGGACTACCTCAAGCGCCTCATGGAGCCCTTCCCCGCCTCTTTGGACGAGGCGATGATTATCTAGACCGGGTTCGAAGGTTTGGGGGTTGGGTGACCGGTGTCCTTGGCTGTAGGGCTTCTGATGCCGCACATTCGCCATGGTCGACTGATAAGGGGACCAAGTGGGCGTACACATGAGGACACGGCGGAGGAGGGGAAGGGTTAAGGCGGGAGCGGTCGTCGGGGCATATCTGCTGACGGCAGCTCTGCTGTACCTCTCGGGGCTGGCAGGGGACCTGTCGGTGGCGGGGGTGCTGGTCGCCTCGCTTCCAGTGGCTGTAGCGACCTTCGTGTTCAGTGTCCCCGGGGCGGTGGGAGGCACGGTAGTTAGTCTCAGCCTGCTGACGCCTGGCTTGATTGGAGCGCGGCCCTTGATGTGGGTCTTGTCCACCCTCCTGGTCGTGGGAGTGTCCTGGGTGTGCCTTGGATTGAGCTACATGTGGCGCCGCAGGACCAAGCACGTGCAGGTGGTGCGGCGGTTGGAGACCTCCTACGGTGAGGAGATCTTCGAGAACTCGCTCAACCTCATTCACGTACTGGATCGCGAGGGGAACGTAGTCCGGCGTAATCGAGCCTCACGGGAGCTCTTGGGGTGGCCGCACAAGCGCTCGCTACACCTCACCGAGTACGTCCACGTCGAGGACATCGGCAGGTTCAAGGCCGAGCTTGAGCGGCTGTTCGAGCGCGGCGAGGTGCGGGACGTCGAGCTCAGGTTCGTCTCGGAGGGGAAGCGAGGGGTCCCGGTGGAACTGCAGGGGAAGCGAGTCACGGGCCGAGTGGCTGTGCTAGAAGCGCGGGACCGCAGCGAGGTGGTGTCCCTGGAGATGCAGGTGGCAGAAGCAGAGGTACGCTATCGGCACCTCATCGAGCGGGGCATTGACACTATGGACTTGGGGGTGGTTCTTCTCGACAGGACGGGCTCACTCCTGTGGTGCAACCGCGCGGTGGGGAAGTTCTTTGGAGTCGACCGCGACGAACTTGTGGGGATGAAGGCCATCCGCGTATTGGATCATGTGGCACACGTGTTGGAGGACGGGGAGAGGTTCGCCAAGGTAGTGCGCGAGGCGTATCAACAGGGGACGGCCGTCGAGGGGCAGGAGTGCAGGGTCAGGCTCGGACCGGGGCGGGAGTCGCGGATGCTCATGTTCCGCTCAATCCCCATCGAGCCTGCGGCAGGCCAGCGGGAGGGCGGCGGGCGCATTGAGTACTACACTGACATCACGCGGCTGAAGAAACTCCAGCAGGAACTGGAGGAGCAAAAGGGGCGCTTGGAGGAGACGAACCAGAAGCTCAAGGAGTTCAACTCGGCTGTGTCGCACGAAGTACGCAAGCCTGCACTGGGAGCCCTGTGGCACGTGGACATGATGCTCAACGAGTACAATGGGAAACTCCCAAAAGACGTTCGCGATGAGCTGGAGAGGATGAGAGGGCGGCTGGAGCGCATGCGAAAGCTCATCGAGGATCTGACACATTTCTCGGCCATAAGGGTGGACAAGGAAGCATTTGAGAGGGTGGACGTGGATCGAGTTTTGAACAACACTATTGAGGATCTGGCCACCGATCTCGCAGGAGTAAACGTGCGGGTAGCCAAGCAGCTTCCACGGGTATGGGGTGTGCCCACGCGCATCGCAGAGCTGTTCGCCAACTTGTTGGTGAACGCGGTTAAGTTCAACGACAAGGCGCTGCCCGAGGTGGAGATCTCGTGGGACGATCGGGCGAACGGCACCTACGAGTTCATCGTCCAGGACAATGGGCCCGGAATCGAGAGCCAGTACTTGGAGAAGATCTTCGGCATATTCGAACGTCTGGACGCGAAGAAAGAAGGCACCGGGGCCGGCCTGGCGTTCTGCCGCCGGATCGTCAAGGAACACGGTGGCAGGATCTGGGCGGAGTCGGAGCTGGGCAAAGGAACTGTATTCCGGTTTACCTTGTCCAAGGTGCCCGCAGAAAAAGAGGTGGAAAGTGTCCATTGAACGCCGCATGGTAATCCTGGTAGTGGAGGACGAGGAGCCCGACTACGAGCTCATCGAGCGCTCTATACGGGCGGCTGAGAAGTCGCAGGAAGGAGCGGGTGCTCGCTACGAGCTGTACCGGGCGGAAGATGGGGCGGAGGCTCTCGATTTCCTTTTCCGTGAAGGGAAGTTCGCCGATGCCCCCCGGCCGAACCTGATTCTCCTGGATCTGCGACTGCCCAAGATGAACGGCATGGAGGTTCTGGAGAAGATCAAGCAGGACAACCGGCTGCGGAAGATCCCCGTGGTGGTGCTCACTGTGTCCACAGACGAAGAGGAGATGGTGCGCGCCTATGACTCGGGGGCGGCCGGATTCTTGAACAAGCCCACGGGTCCGGAGCAGTTCGGCCGGCTTCTGTCTACGGTCCTTGAATACTGGCGTATCGCCCGCCTGCCCGACTGACCGGGACCTCGCTGTCCATACTGCAGGCCCCTTAAGTCCGCTCTTTAGGTATCGGAAGTCCTTGTTTGCCCGTCCTCTCCAGGAGTATGTGGTGTGTTGGGCAATGTCGCGCGCCTGAGGCGTGGTGCCGGCCGTAGGGGGATTCCTACCCCCGGGATTGGGGCCCTGCACTGAGGCATGGAACCAAGAACCCTGGCCCCGGTCCTCAAGGCAGCCGTTCGAATCGGCGAGGCGCGTGGGGCACAAACCTCCGGGAGCTCGGCGAGGGGAGAGTCAAATCTCCCCTGCCGAGTCCACCTTTTCCTCGGCTCCCAGCCACACGAGTACCTTCCACGCTAGTTCTGTGGCTTCTTCTCTCTGCTCGGCCGAGCCCCACTCGGGCGGCTGTAGCTGACGGTACTCAGGCAACAGATCCAGCATCCTCCGAACGTCCTCCACTACGTTGTCCGGGAGATGCGCAGGGAGTTCGTGGGCAAGGAAACGGGACTCATCCTCGGGAAGTGGGGGAGGGAATTTCGGCGCTCTGACCAGCGACCAGCACAGGAATCCGATGTGGAACAGCCACCTTTCCTCTACGGATGCCAGTTGGGTTTCGATGCTTTCTTCCAGCTCCTCCAGCGCGATCTTCACTGTGTCCAGTGCGTTCATCAGCGGGGGCAGGTCCTCCTCGGGGATGGCGGACAAGCGCGCCGCCGGAAGGAGCGCAAGCTCTTCCCACGCCTGGTGAACGGCGTTCAGAGAATCGTGAAGGGACTCTGTCCACGGAGCGTCCTGAGGATCTTCTTCCACCCATGCCGTGAGGAGCTGTTCACCGTGGGCGACATCGTCCCGCAGCCTGTCCGTGGTATAAAGCTGCAGAGCCATGGAGCCGAACTGCCTCTGTGCCTCGGGGAGAGATATCGCCTCGCCCAGGGTCAAGGTCAGCCCCGACAGCCTGACGCCGATGTACACGGCCTCCGCGATCTCAGCGGGGTCCCCTACGCTCCCCATGCACACCAACAACGCCACCACCGCTGCACTAAGCCTTAGATAGCGCATTGCACTCATCATTGTACGCGCCGGACGCCCGGGTGGGGGGGAGCAACCTCACAAAAATCACGGGAAGCGTTGCTGAGTCACACAATTCTCCAGGGTGTCTGTTCTCTCGGCGCTGCTATGGTATCCAAGACACAGGAGTTTACATACTATATCAGCGTATTGACACCAACAGCAGGATGGAGTACACTAGAATCATTACCTTACAGCAGTGCACTGCATAGTACTTCTTAGAGATGTGCACTGAGGTGCTCGGGCAGAAGAGCAGTAAAGGAGGTAGGGAGATGCGTGTAGTGGTGTTGATGATCGTAGGGAGTGTGTTGGTGGCGGCTGCGGGGCTGGGAATGGAAGCTACGACGGCGGAGCAGGAGTTGCAGATAACGGTGGAGGAGTCCTCTGAGCTGACAGTGGCCACTCCGTTCCACTCGCTTGCCGCGAGCCCGTGGGAGGAGAGGCGCTACTCGTTTGACAGGGAGTTGACCTACCTCACAAACAGCGCGTCCTTGGACAATCCAGTGAAGATCGTCGTGACAGTAGAGGGCGAACCTCCTCAGTGGTTCTCCATGTCCGTGGAGGCCGGGAATCCGTTCGGGGGTTTTGCCGGAGACTCCGTGGGCGAGGTCGGGCTCGTCGACCAAGGGGAGCTGGCGGACGGCGCCGATCTGCTTGTCAACATTCAGGCGGCTGGGAGCGGCGATGTTGATCTCACATACATCATCCCCCCAGCACCGTGGGGAATAGACGCGGGCACGGAGATCAACGTTACTGTGATCTACAGGTTGCTCGAGGAGTGAACAAGTGCTGGTGCGAGCTTGCCTGTATGTGGTGGTGGTCTGCACTGTGCTGGCCGTGGTCGCGCCTGCTCGGTTGGTTGTTCGGGAACTCTCCCATGAGTGGACAGTATCCCCCGGAGAGAAGTACCAGGGAGCCCTCGAACTCATCAACAGCGGAGCGGAGAGAATTGTGGTGAGGATCCGGCAGGCTGATTACGCGTTCCGCGCCGACGGGCTCACCGAGTATTCCCCTCCGGGAAGTCTAGACCGCTCTAATGCCGACTGGATAAGTCTTGCGTTCACCGGGGTTAGGCTGGAGATCGCACCACAAAGTACCGTCAGCGTCCCCTATGTCATCACGGTTCCGAAGAGGCCCGCCTTGTCGGGAACCTACTGGAGTATCCTTCTTGTGGACGAGGTTCCCCAGTTTGCCTCCCCTGTTCCGGAAGGGGAGATGGGGGTTCGTCAGGCTTTGGGGTACGGAGTTCAGCTGGTCACCCATATCGGAGACAGCGGGAGCCGAAAGCTTGAGCTCGTCGACACTTCGGTGTCAGAGGAACGAGGCGGGCTTCTGTTGGAAGTTGATTTGGCCAACCCCGGGCAGCGGTGGCTGCGCCCAGTTGTATGGGTGGAAGTCCACGATAGCGCCGGCGAGTACGTGGGGCGGTTCGACTCCGGACGGAAGCGGATCTACCCCGGCTGCTCGGTGCGCTTTCGTCTCTCTCTCCCCGAACTTGAGCGTGGTGCATATCGGGCGGCGCTGATCGCGGACAACCTGGACGAGCACGTGTGGGCCGGTGAAATCAGCTTCGAAGTGCGATGAAGGAAAGCGGTTTGTCGGGGGCGTTTACGCGCGCGTGGTTGGTGGCGCTGCTGGCAATGTCCATACCGGCTGCAGGGGGACAGTTGGCCGTCGACTCCCTGTCCTCCCTGCGAACTGTATCTCCCCCAGCTGTGCTGTCTCTGCCCTTCCGCTTAACGAATCAGGGGCGGGAGCGGGCACAGGTGCGGCTAGCGGCTTCCTTGCCTGAAGGGGTCAGCTTGTTGTCGGCACCCGCGGCGCTGGTCGTGCCCTCCGGGACCTCGGAACTGGTGTTGGTTACGCTTTCCTTCTCCTCAGCTGCTGCGCCCGGCAGGCAAACGATAGTCGTCCACGCGGACAGTTCCGTGGGGCGTGCACATGCGGAGGCGGAGGTCGAAATCAGGCCCCATGTGGAGCTGGAACTCACCGTTCCCGCTGGGGGTCACGGACCGCCGGGAGGGGAGGTTGGCTATCGACTGCGGGTCGCAAACCGGGGAAATGTCGTCGCGGCACTGATCGTGGAGTTGAGTTCCGTCTGGCCCGTGGAGATCTGTGATACACGCCTTCGCCTGCCCCCCGGGGACGTGGCCGAGCTTCAGCTCGTCCACGAGGTTCCCCCCCAAGCGACGCCGGGAGAACGAGGGCGGGTAGTCGTGTCTGTCCGTGCTCCGCCCTCTCCCGATACCCTTGCCGTGGGCACGTTTCGCACCCACGTTGTTCCTCCTCCCCCCGGGGAGGTTCCCCAGGGCCTCTATCCTGTTCTCCCGGCCACGGTCCGTTGGCGGGGGTACTTGTCAGGGGACGTGTTCAGAATCAGGGGTCGTGTGGACGTGTCCGGGGACATCGGGTCCGCAGGGAGGTTGTCTCTGGTCGGGGTGACCGAGGCGGACGCAACAGGCATCACGCTGCGGCGGACGCGGCTCTCCTATCGGCTTGGCGGGTGGGTCGTGGTGGGAGAGCTCCTCGACTCCCGGTTTGGGTCCAGAGTGGGCGTCCTCATTCGTCACGAACGTCACACTGGGCAGCAGGCCCTCAGCTATCGGCAGGACGGTGCCGGCGCAGCGGTCGGGGTGCGCTGGGAGGGCAAGTGCGGGAAAGGCGCACTGTCCGTAAGCGAGACGGGGGGGCTCTCGTTTGTGGGCTCGGCAGAGGTGGGGAACACCCATGTGGAGGCCCGTCTGTCAACGGAAGAGGATGCTCTCGCTCTGTCCACACGTGGCGGCGGCGCTTCTGTCTCCGTGGGGGGGAAGTGGGGAAGGGAAAAGTCTCTATGGCTTGGGGTGTCGCCGGAGTGGGGCGCGTGTCGAGTTGAGTGGTGGCCGACCAGGACCAAACTGCGCCTCTCGTTGAGGCAGCGAGGAGATGTGCGGACACGAGGCGAGCTCAGCATCGGCGACGCCGGGCACGAAAAACTGGTCGTGTTGGGCGCCCAGGGTTACGTGGCAAGCAGCAGGGGCCAACCCTGGAGATGGGCAATGGGGATCCAGGCACGTCGTGCAGGGCGCAGTCCGCCGGTCGGTCCCCTGTGGGCGATGCTGATCGAGGGGGAGATGAGCTTCCGGTCGGGAGAGGGCCTGGCGCTGGGCGTGGATGGGGAGCTGTTGCTCCCCGTCCTGCCGGCGGGGCTCAGGGGAGTTCAGTGGGGGATCTCGCTGGGCGGCGAGCTCTCTCTGGGAAGGGACGTCGAGGCAAAGGCGACCTTGGAGCTGAGCAGTTCTGGGACGGAGGGCGTCGGCTCGCTTGTCTCCCCGGCAGGGAGGTTGTCCCTGACCGTCGGTCCCGGCCGAGTCGAGCTCTCGCTGGAGACCCGTGTGCGTGTCCCTGTACCGCTCGTGGAGACAAGAGGCCGGGTCGAGGGGGCTGTGCGCAGCGAGACACAGGGAATAGACGTATCGGGGTTGTTGCTCGGGCTGGGCGGCAAACGGGCCCTGTCCGACGATGACGGTCTGTTTCGCTTCCCTCCCCTGCCCCCAGGTGAGTACCGGCTCAAGCTTCTCAGCACCCCGCGGGGAGCGTGCGTGCATCCCGACGCCCCTCTGCCCGTGGTCGTCCGCGCTGGAGAAGTAAACAAGGTGGAGCTCTCCCTAGTGGCGTCGGCAACGCTGAGCGGGCGGGTAGTGCCCTCTGGAGAGGCGCGCCGCCTGGGAGGCCGGCCAGCGGGAGAGGGGGGAGGGATTGCCAGGGCCCGGATTGTGCTGACCGATGGGGTGCACTCCTACTACAGGACAACCGACTCCCGGGGAGCGTTCGAGTTTGGGGGGCTGTGCCCTGGGGAATGGGAGCTGCGGGTGGATTTATCGGGGCTCGTTCCCCCGCACAGGCTGGAGGACGGAGCGCACACGGTGCATCTATACCCAGGGCAGGACAAGGAACTGCGTGTGGTGGCTGAGCCCGCGGACAGGGCTACGCACCCTTTGCACCCCCCTGACCGTTGAGGGAGCAAGTCCTCCCTTATAATCATCTCATGCGTGTCGTAGATGTCATCGAGCGAAAGCGGGACGGAGTAGAGCTCACAGCGGAGGAGATCCGCTGGCTTGTGGACGGCTATGTAGGCGGACGGGTTCCGGACTACCAGATGGCCGCCTGGCTCATGGCCGTGTGTCTAGTGGGGATGAGCCGAGAGGAAATCCTGTCCCTGACCGAGTCCATGCTGGAGAGTGGAGGCAAGGTGGACCTATCCACCGTGCCTGGCGTGAAGGTAGACAAGCACTCCACGGGCGGCGTCGGAGACACGGTGACGCTCCTGCTGGTGCCGCTTATGGCTGCGGCCGGGTTGGTATGTGCCAAGATGTCCGGACGGTCTTTGGGGCATACCGGGGGCACTATCGACAAACTGGAGAGCATTCCAGGGGTGCGCACCGAGCTGGAGCTCGAGGAGATCTTGCGGCAGGCGGCCGACGTAGGCGCTGTCATCGCTGAGCACACCGCAGACCTCGTACCTGCCGATCGCCTCCTCTACGCCCTGCGAGATGTGACGGGCACGGTGCCCTCTGTTCCACTCATTGTGGGCTCCATCCTCTCCAAAAAGCTTGCCGGGGGAGCGGATGCTGTGGTGTTGGATGTGAAGTGCGGTGACGGGGCGTTCATGCAACACGAGCAGGATGCCCGCCGGCTCGCTG